>JAUWJS010000131.1 GCA_030607575.1 Candidatus Heimdallarchaeota archaeon
AAACTTTTAGTAGAACGTACTAAACTCAGAATATTCATGCCTGATTCTGATTCTTCTATAGATTTACTTGAACCAATCCCTTTAGGTGCATCTATAGATGATATAGATCATGAAATTGAAAGATCTGAGGAGATTGCTCTTTACTCTCGTTCAATCGCTACTAATGTATCCAATGGTCTAGTAACCCCATTTGTCTCATTTATTTCTTTAAATTTAGGTGCATCCGCAGGAATCTTGGCTTGGATTCAAGCAATAGCTAACCTTCTAAGACAATTTTTGGATCCCTTTTTTGGACGATTTTCAGATATGGTTAGAAGAAGAATTCCATTTATAGTCATTTCAACTATAACTTGGACTATTCCTTACGCTTTTCTTTATTGGGTTAAAGCGCCTGAATTTGTTATTCTCATTGTAGCAATTGTTAACATCTTGTTAAGTTTAGGCAATCCTGCTTGGAATGCTTTGCAGAATGAACTTTTTCCAAAAGAGGTTAGAGGTAAACTTACTGGTCGGGTTTTCTGGTTTGGATCATTTGGTAGCATGATTGCTACCCTTTTCACTGGAGTAATACTTACCTTTGCTTTCGGAGAAAACATAGAGTATCAAAAATACATCCTCATCCCTGTTGGTATTGGAGTTTTGATTTCCATTATAGCTGTACTCCCTTTAAGAAAGATAGAAGAACCTCTAAGAAGGGAAGGAGTGCAATTTGAAAAAACTGATGGGAATTTGAAAGAAGGAATTAAAGAAATTTTTAGGAATAAACCTTTCAGAAAATTCATGCTTCTTTATTCAATCTTTGGACTGTTTTGGACTTTTTCTTGGCCACTATTTAGTCTTAAACAGATTAATATTTTGAATGCATCAGCTGTTCAAGTTGCTTTGCTTGAAATCATCTTTGCAGTTACAACCATATTATTTATTATGTTGGGAGCTAAGATAGCAGATAAGTTTGGACGAACAAAGCTCATTCTGATTAATCGTATGATTTTGTTTCTCTTTCCTCTTGGATATATTTTTGCTTCTAAAATCTGGCATCTTTATTTGGTGCACTTCTTTATTGCAAGTGTATTCAATCTAAGTTTTGCAGGAGTGAATGCATACATTTTGGATATAATACCTAGAAAAAATGGCGGGTTGTATTTTGGTGTTCTGGGTTTGGTTACAGGAGTATTCTACTTTGTAGGAACTCTACTAGGTGGATATTTAGTCCAAGTTCTACAAAATTGGTATTCGCAAGAGGTTTCTCTTACTATAGCTCTTGCTTTTGTTACTGTAATGAGATTCCTCTTGGGTTTCATGTTCCTATCATTGAAGGACGTGAAGGAATTCCAATTACCATATAGAGAATTACCAAAACATGCTATTGTAGGTTTTGTAAATTTAATGAGCAAACCATTTAGAAGAAGAAAGTGATTATTACATAATTTTCCCAAGTTTTGACACGTGTTGCTTTAGTTCAATTTATAAATAAACGAACTTCTTTACTCATGAAGGTGGATATTTAAAATGGATGCTATAGAAAAAATAGGAAAACACATGCTTGTAGATGGTTATCCTTTAGTACTTGATTTGAAGAAAAGTCATGGATGCCGATTAGTTGATAAAAAGAATAATAAGACCTTTCTTGATTTCTTTTCATTCTTTGCTTCATCACCCGTTGGAATGAATCATCCAGCAATGATGGAAAAGGATTTTCTAAATAATTTAGCAGAAGTTGCAGTAAATAAACCCAGTTGTTCAGATATCTATACTGATGAAATGGGTGATTTTGTGGAAACTTTTAGTAGAGTAGGAATTCCAAAAGACATGCCAAATCTTTTCTTAATCTCCGGGGGTGCTTTAGCCGTAGAAAATGCTCTTAAGACCGCTTTTGATTGGAAAGTAAGAAAGAACTTTTCTAAAGGTTTTGAAGATGAAGTAGGAAGTCAAGTAATCCATTTTGAGGAATCTTTCCATGGACGATCAGGATATACTTTAAGTTTAACAAATACTTTTGATCCAAAGAAAACAAAGTACTTCCCCAAGTTCAAATGGCCTAGAGTATCTAATCCAAAAGTAACTTTCCCAATTGAAGAAAATTTTGAACAAATTGTTATAGCCGAAGAGAAGAGCTGTCAGGAAATACATGATGCTATCGAAAAATATGGTGATGACATTGCTTGTATGATAATTGAGCCTATACAAGCTGAAGGTGGAGATAATCATTTCCGTCCACAATTCTTCCAAAAGCTTAGACAGATGGCAGATAATCATGACATTTTGCTAATTTATGATGAAATTCAGACAGGCGTTGGAATGACTGGAAAATTCTGGGCCTATGAACACTTTGGAGATGCCAAACCAGATATCCTCTGTTTTGGTAAAAAAATGCAAGTATGTGGAATATTAGCCTCTGATAAAGTTAAAGAAGTTGAAAATAATGTCTTTGAAGAAAGTAGTAGAATTAACTCTACATGGGGTGGGAACCTAACTGATATTTTCCGAGTAACAAAATATCTTGAAATTATCGAGAAGGAGAATCTTGTTGATAATGCTGCTAAAATGGGTGAGTATATGTTAAAGCAAGTAACAGACCTCCAAGTTGATTTTTCAGAGAAAATATCCAATCCTAGAGGAAGAGGATTGTTCACTGCATTTGATTTGGAATCTGCTGAAAAACGTGATCAAATCAAAAAAGATTCTTACGATAAAGAACTCCTTTTACTTGATTGTGGAGAAAAAACTATCCGTTTCAGACCTTATCTCAATGTTACATCAGAGGAAATTGATGAATGTATGAGTATTCTGAGAGATGTAATTAAGAACCTGTAATTTTTTCTTACCCTTCTTTTTATTTTGCTATTTTTTGGTTTTTTTGAGCATTGAAGCTAAAACTTATATGTTCAAATCCAAAAAAGAGGGCAAGGTGAAAATATGCCTCTGGTTGAATGTGTACCAAATTTCAGCGAAGGAAAAAATCAAGAGATTATTGACCAAATCGTTGATGCCATCCAAAAGGGTGGAGAAATCATTATGTTAGATAGCAGGATGGATCCTGATCATAATAGAGCCGTTATTTCATTTATCGGTGAACCTGAAGAATGCGTTAATGCTGCATTTGCAGGATGTAAGAAGGCTACTGAGTTAATAGATATAGCTGTGCATAAAGGAGAACACAATAGATTTGGTTCTACAGATGTTATTCCCTTCATTCCAGTCACTGATATAACTCTAGAAGAATGTGCAGAACTAGCTCAAAATCTAGGGAAAAGAATAGCTAAAGAACTGAAAATACCTGTTTTCCTATATGGAGCAGCTGCAAAAAATCCAGCTAGAGAAATACTTCAGAATTATAGAACCAAAACATTCCAATATGAACAGCTTAAAAAAGAAATCGCCACAAATGACGACTACAAACCAGATTTTGGAGCTCGAAAGACTCATCCTAAAGCTGGTGCAACAAACATTGGAGCTAGAAACTTCTTAGTTGCATACAATGTCTATCTTGATACCGATAACATGGAAGTTGCAAAGAAAATAGCTAGAAATATTCGTCACTCTGGTGGAGGATTAAGGTATATTCAAGCTGGAGCAATGAATATTGAAGAACGTGGAGTTGTTCAAGTCAGTATGAATATAACCAATTTCAAAGGAACTCCTTTACATAGGGTGTTAGAGATGGTGAAGACAGAAGCAAAAAGATTCGGTGTTAATGTAACTGAATCAGAAGTTTATGGAATGCTTCCTCTTGATGCTCTCTTAGATGCTGCAGAATTCTACTTACAATTGAATAGTTTTGATAGAGATCAAATAATCGAAAAAAGAGTTTTTTCAAAAGGTGAATAAAATGGGTGAAATGCTAATAGATAAAGTAGTAACAGATTTTTTGGATGAACTAGCTAGTGATGCTCCTGCACCTGGTGGTGGTGCCGCAGCTTGTATTGCTGGAGCAATGGGTGCCGCACTTGGTAGTATGGTTGCTAGACTTACCATTGGTAAGGAAGACTACAAAGATGTTGAAGAATTTTTCAAGGATAAATTGAAAAGAACTGAAGAGCTTCGCATTAAGCTTACTGAGCTAACAGATAAGGATGCCAATGCTTTTAGTGGTGTAATAAAAGCATTCGGAATGCCTAAAGATACAGAAGAAGAGAAAGCTGCTCGTTCAGCTAAAATCTTAACAGAGTATAAAGTAGCTGCAGAGGTACCCTTAGACACATGTATAGCCTGCAAGGAAGTAATTGATCTTCATATTGAAATGGGAACTAAAGGCAATAAACAAGCCCTTTCAGATATTGCAGTAGGTGCTCTCTGTGCTCTAACTGGTCTCAAGTCAGCTATGCACAATGTGGAAATTAATCTCGGTTGGATAAAGAACAAAGATGCTGAATACGCAGAAAAAATGTATGCACAGCTTGAATACCTGGTCGAAGGTGTTGAAGAAAAAGTCAACAGATTGGATAAAGAAATAAGAGCAACCTTCTAAATTCTTTTCCTTCTTTCTTTCAATAATCAAATGAGATATCGTGTATTTTTATACCTGTTTTCCATTTTTTGCTTTCTTTTTCTTTTAAATTCATAAAAAGCTCCACATGTCCAATTGTGTTGAATCCCATTTCATGGAATATTTTGATTGCCAATTTATTTCTAGCAACAGGTTTTATGGACAGATATTTTATTTCTTTCTCAATTGCGTGATTGATTATGAATCGAAGTAATTTCTTACCAATTCCTTTATTTCGATGAGATGATTTTATTATGATGGGTTCCACTTCTGCTGCTTCACCTCTGACAATTAAACCTATTAACCCGATTATTATCTCATCTTCTTCTGCAACCCAGAAGCTCTCTCCCCCATATTGTTCTAAATGATCTTTGAATCCTTGAGCTAGATTCTCTCCTCCAATAGAAGGATCGTCATAAATTTCTTGATGATATTCTGTTAGTTCAATCCACATCTTCTGACAAAGAGCAATATCAGATTCCTTGTAATTCCGAATCCTTACTTTATCTAACATTTCTTTTCAAAAAAGATACCTTTAATGTATAATTAAAATTTGCGTCAAAGAAGTATTTAGTGGAACTATATGATTCTTATCCTCTATCTGAACCAACTGTATAACTAAATCTTTTAAATTCAAATATTCATTATTATCTCGAAATGACTGGTCAAATACCTGATTCTTTTCTCTATGAAGGTGAAGTTTATTCCCTTATAGGTTTAGATGATGAAGAACCTTTTACACCTTTAGATTTTGATATCATCCCGGAAATGGCTTCAACAGCTTGTTGGAGAGGATATGTTTTATACTACAAATTAGATGATAATTACTTGATTCTTCAGGATATGCAGCTTAATACCAAAGAAGCTAAGGAAATTAATGGAGTTAAACCTAAAAAGACTAAAGATATGTTCGAATTTCACTACCAGGACTTGAACCTAAAACTAGATTATTCTGGTAAGTTGTTGCTTGCTCGTGACTTCATTGATGAGATGTATGTACATATGGGTTTTCAGAGACCTACTGCCTTTCGAAAAGTAGTTGAATTGGATTTCAAGAATGGCGAGCTTCATTCAGCGAATGATTTGTCAGACCAAATGGAAAATAGACGAAATAAGGCTCCTGATGAAGGTGCTAGACCTAAAACTATGAAAGACAAAGATGTTAAAAATTGGATAAAAGATACTTTTTCTCGTAAACATAACAAGGAAGAAACATAGGGTTTACAGCTGTTTCGAAGATTTAAAATACGCATTTTAAATTGGTTGATTATCATGGATATTTTAGCTAATTTAGGAAGAAATTTGGAATCTATAGATTTATCTTTAGAATCTCCTATGAATTTCAGATTAGCTGCAGTTTTGGTACCAATTTATGTAAATGATCAGAAAATACTTTTCACTAAAAGAACAGAAAACTTATCTCATCATCAAGGGCAAATATCTTTTCCTGGAGGAAGATATGATGAAGCTGATGGAAATTTAGTAGAGACTGCTCTCAGAGAAACTGAAGAAGAAGTTGGAATAAAGAGAGAATCTATTCATGTTTTAGGTAGTCTTAGTCCACTCTTATCAACAAGTATGCATTATGTTTATCCCTTAGTGGCCTTCATCAATGAAGATGTAGAACTAATAATTAATCCTGAAGAAGT
>JAUWJS010000183.1 GCA_030607575.1 Candidatus Heimdallarchaeota archaeon
GTTCATCTCTATTGCGAAAGAGAAAATATTCCTTTCTATTATCCATCATATTCTTATCTTCTCAAAATTGTTGAATTTCTAGATATAGAACTGCCATCTTCAACAGAAATTGAGAATTTCGTAGATAAATTATCTGAAGAATATACTTCTATCTCAATTGATGATGAGAACAAACAGAAGTTGAGTACGTTTCTAGGGTCAAAATTCAAAGATTCACAAGATAATTCAAATGAATCAGTCAAGAGTTTAGATGAAGCAGCAGATATTTCTTCAATTCCACAACCACCTGCAGCTCGAAATACCAAAAAAGAATTACTAATAGATGGAGGAAATTAAATGATAGAGGATATATTCTTACTTGAGATCATCGAGTTTTACTTGAAATTCTGGTTAATTTCTCTTGCAATGAGATGGATGCTATCTTTTCTACCAGGAAGAATTTTCGATTTAATACGTTTCACAGGCAACTTAGCTAGATATCCAGTTAAGCGGTTATTATACCTAATCTATGGTGTTCAGATTCTTGAAACAGATTTAGAGAAATCATTATTCAAAACAGAGGAAGTTGATGATTTTGATTGCAGGATTACTTCAAATGTAATTGCACCACTTCTCATATTGACCTATGTTGGTTCATTCATTCTGTACTGGGCAAATGAATTATATAACACAGAATACACATGGATAAGTATTATACTGTTTATTCTAGGTTTCGCAATTATATTAATGTCAGCTCCAGATTTTCGAGAAGCTGAAGAATTACTCAAAACAAATCTAAAATCGATCTTTAAATGGTTCGCAAAGCTGGTTTTTCTCGCCCTTCCAACTTATTTCATTTTACATTACTTTGTCGGGATTGAAGCTTTAGCACAAGGGATATTCTTCATTATACTATTAATCCCAGTTTATCACCATAGAAGAAAAAATGTTGGAGAAAAATGGGTTAAATCGAAAAAAACAAAAGTTTTAGAGGCTGACCCTTTTGGAGAATGAATTTGAACTCAATGAAATTGTAGATGAACTTCTGAAAAATGTTGAATCTACGTTAGGGGATTTAGAAAAGAACTTCAAACTAAATCAAGCAAATGAAATTCACACCCAAGAACAGGGAGAGATAGAAGAGAAACACAAGTTTCCCTATCCAAGTGTGAGATATCCAACGTCAGATCAGAATTTCAATGATAGTCCGCATTTAACCACTAGTAGAAAATCGACAAAGATTGCTGATACTTCTAAAACAAATAAAATGAAGATAGAGGAGAAAAACATCAAAGCTGATGATAAGATTGATGTAAAAGATAAAGAAAAAATCCCAATTGCTCAAGAAATACCAGCTGTTCCAAAGGAAAAAATAAGCACTGTTAAGCAGAGCATCATACAATTTTCTGAATCATTGATAACTGAGGATAAGCCAGATAGTGTAGAATTGATGCCAGAAGAAGAGACACACTTTCTAGATATAAAGAGAGAGATTAAGCTAGTGCACATCTATGGTCCTCCTGGTTCAGGTAAAACAACTATCGGAATCCAAGCATCTATTGAAATAGCTCCGAGAAAAACCTACTATTTCATTACTAGTCATGGAACATCGGTCCTTAAACGAGTAAAACAGATGATATCTGATAAACGATGGGCAGATTTCAAGGGAGTTAAACAAAGTTTTTTTCCTGTTGAAATCACAAATTTAGACGAATTAGAAATCCAACTAGACAAAATAGCAACACTTCATCCAGAAGAGATAGGGATGATAGTTATTGATCATATAACAGATTATTGTAGGGGTCAGATACACCAAGAGGAAAGACGTATTCAACTAAGAAATATTTTAGAGAAACTCTATCTTTTAGCTGACGAGAAAGGATGCAAAGTGTTGCTAATCAATGGTTTTTCCTTCAAGGATTCAGCACCTGCAGAGGATATAATTGAATCATTCTGTGATTTGACGATTAAAATGAAAACAGAAGATTTTAAATCGAAAATTTTGTTTCAAGAAGAAGAAATGGAATTAACAGTCGATAATTCAGGGGTTTCAAATCTTCATCTGAATATTTACTATTGACAATCAACTTTCTTGTCCTTTTAAATGAATTAAAGAATATATTATCAGAAAAGACATGGGTTTAACTACTGAACAAGATCTAGTTGATTCCTTAGCTACTAAGTGGTCATTAGAAAAAAAATTCGTTGTCACTGAACTAACGATACCCATTATTCATCAAATTTATTATGATGATTATTTGGAGGGAAGAGATTACATTAGAATTGATTTAGCAGCTTTTGACCAAGTGACTGGAGAGGTTATCTTTGTTGAAGCTGAAAATGGTTTATATTTACAGCATCCTCAAATCTATCTTCCTTTTTGCCATTTTCTTTATGTCCTCTGTCCAGAAGACCATTCTTCTTTCAGAGATGAACAAGTAGGTTGGAGTAAAAGTCAAGGCATAGGTATTATTGAGAAGAATAAATACGGTGAGCTGATCTTTTCATTAGATCCCAAATCTAGAAAAATTAATCCAGCAGTTGAAGCATTTGTAAAATCACGATTACTGAAAAAATTTGAGAAGGAGAGGAAATCAAATGTCATCATTGATATCAAGGAAAAAGCATAAAAAATTCGTAGGATCGAACAAATCCATATATACTATAAGAAAAGGGGGAAGAATTACTCTCTACGCTGCATTCATAGTTAAGCCACACAAAGAATCAACAGAAGAAACATCAGATAAGAGAACCTATTGGA
>JAUWJS010000126.1 GCA_030607575.1 Candidatus Heimdallarchaeota archaeon
CTTTTTCATAAGAAGACGAATTCTATCTATGGATCTGTTGTAGAGATTGACCTTATTTCCTTTGCTTGCTAAATAACCTGCAATTGCTTGTCCTCCACATCCAGCTCCTATTATGGCTATATTCACCAAATCACCCACTTATCATCATGTAAGAGGGGTGATTTTATTCTACAGTCTATTTTTTTCGTAATAAAAGAGTGAAAATGAACTAATCTCAAGTTAAAGTTGCTTTCTACGTATTTTGTTTGTTTGTACATTTTTTTTCACCTAATAGTTTTCTAGTATTGTTGTATTGACTTAATAAGAAGCATTCTTGAATTTGCGTAGTTTAAACGGGTCTAAGTAAATAGAACAGTTTTCAATATTTAATACCCAAAACGAAGTCAATTTTCGTTAGGAATACTATTATTCTTCATAATCGAGCATTACAGTTAGTCAATCATATAACTATTCATATCTTTAAATAGTTATTCTTTTATTATCTTATATATTAATAAGTTCTTATATTGATTATTAAGTAATATTGTGATGAATCTATAATTAATTAAAGCAAAGCATAATTAATATGTTGTTTTCAACAGCAATTACTATAAAGGAAAGCTTGAAAGATGTTATTTTTCTTTGATTAATCGGAAATAATCTTTTAAACACATCAATTTATTTTATACATAACTGATTAATTGTTTGAGTTAATTGTTATGAGACCCACTATCAATATTCTTGAAGAAGAACTAAAGGAAAAAGTTGTAATAGAAGCAATGGAAATACTAGAAGAGCTCGGTTTTTTTGTCGAAAATGATGAAGCAATACAAATCCTACAAAATGAAGGATTAAATGTTGACACAATTAATAGACGAGTAAAAATCCCTCCTGATCTTATTAAGAAAGCATTAAAAACTGCTCCCTCAGCAGTTCCGCTCTATGATAGAGAAGGCAATTTAGTTACTAAATTAGAAGGAGACACTATCTGTTTTGATCCCGGTTCAGCAGCACTTAATGTTTTAGATCCAGAAACTAATGAAATTCGATCTGCGGTTTCAAAAGATTTCGTAGATTTTACTAAGGTTGTTGATCAACTTGAACACATACATGCTCAAAGTACAGCTATAATTTGTTCGGATGTACCAGAAGAAATTGGTGACAGATATAGACTGTTAATTTCATTAATTTACTCAAAAAAACCAGTTGTAACTGGAACATTTGCTAAAGAATCATTTGAAGTAATGAAGAATATGTTAGTAGCTATACGAGGAAGCGAAGAAGAACTAAGAAGAAAACCTCTTGCCATATTTGATGCATGTCCTTCTCCCCCACTTAAATGGAGCGATCTAACTTGTCAGAGCATAATTGATTGTGCAAAATATGGTATACCATCAGAAATCGTATCAATGCCAATGACAGGAGCCAATGCCCCAGTAACTATTCTCGGAGCTGTTGTTCAACATGCAGCAGAAACATTAGCAGGATTAGTTATAACTCAACTTGTATCATCAGGAGCCCCTGTAATTTGGGGGGGATCACCAGCGGTGTTCGATATGAAAAAAGCGACTACGCCGATGGGTTCAATTGATACAATGATACTAGATCTTGGTTATATAGAAATTGGCAAATATCTCAACTTACCAACTCACGCTTATTTGGGTATGTCAGACACTAAAATTCTAGATATGCAATCTGGATTTGAATCTGGAATGGGAGCATTACTTGCAGGTATCAAAGGAGTCAATATGATTTCTGGAGCAGGTATGATTGATTTTGAGACTACTCAAAGCATTCAGAAAGTTGTGATTGATAATCAAATCTGTGGAATGATTCATAAATTCAATAAAGGGATTATACAAAGAGACGAACCCATAGCTAAAAATCTACTGGTTGATCTAGAAGAAAAGACTCATCTACTGTCGCATGATCATACGTTGAAATGGTTCAGAGAAGAACAGTTCATTCCCAATCAGATAATTGACCGATCTACTAATGAAGAGTGGATAAACAAAGGTCGAAAATCAGTTACTCAAAGAGCAACAGAAGAAGTAGATAAGCTCCTGAAAAAATATTCAGGTAGTTCATTAGATAAAGATAAAATATCTAATCTGATAGAGATAATGAGTTACAAGGACATAGATTTCAGGAAGTTACTTGGGATGTAATGACCTACATTATTAGCCTAGTTCCATTATTATTCGTAGGTGTCATAATTATTCGTAAAAGAAAGAGATAATTCCCCTTCTTTTCTCTCTTTTTCCCATTATTGTATAATCGCAATTTAGATAAGTAGGCTTGTTTCTTTAATGTTGGAGACCATCTCATGGATGCTGAATACGTGGAAAATAATTTGGATCCTTTCTTTAAAACAATGAAAAGAAAATATACTGGTCCAGTATTTGATGCCCACACTCACCTTGGCAAGGTTGAAGATGTAAAAACTATGGTCAAATATGAAGAGGAATTCAATGTAAAGAAAATCTTTGGAATTGTTCGTGATGCTAAGAACAGAGATGAAATTGTAAAAGAGTTTCCTGATCTCTTTGTATATTCCATTTTTCTTTCCATAAGAGAAGCTCTACAAGATGATATCAAAGGTTCTCTTAACCATTTGGAAAAAGCCTATGAAGATGGTTTCAAACTCGGTAAACTCTGGTTTTCTCCCAGATGGGTTAACTATTTCAAATCTGAAGATTTGAAAATTCAGTTTCGAACTCAAGATGTTCATTTGAATGATCCAAAATTAGAACCTCTCTTCTCAAGATTAGAAGAGTTAGAATTTACATTACTCCTGCATGTTAGTGATCCGGATATACTTTATGAGAAAAACTATCAACCTGCAAGTAAGTTTGGTGTAAAAAAAGACCACATCAACGCATTAAGTAACATTCTAGAACTGTATCCGAAATTAAGAATCATTGGAGCACATCTTGCTTCTCAACCAGAGAATCTTCCTCAACTAGATTCATGGTTGGATAAGTATCCAAATCTCTTTGTAGACACAGGTTCAGCAAAATGGATGGTAAGGGAATTTGCTCATAAACGAGACGAAGTTACAAAATTCTTTACAAAACATCAAGATAGAATCATGTTTGGAACTGATTTTGTTGCAGGAAGAACTGACAGAGAACCTATTCCAGGATATTACATTAATCGTTTTCTTAGTTTTCAAGCTTTGTTTGAAACTGATGCTGAAGGATTACAGTTTCCGATTCCTGATCCTGAAAACAATAATGAAACAAAAATATATGGATTGGATTTACCACAAAAAATACTCAAAAAGATTTACTGGGAAAACGCTAACAAGATATATCTATAATTAGAATTACAAAAGCTCAGCTGCATGTTCAACATACTCAAGAGATTGATGTCTGAAATACATATCATAAAGTTGCCAATATTTGCCCTTCTTATCCATTAGCTGATGATGGCTACCTTCTTCCACGATTTGAGCTTCATCAATGACTATAATTCTGTCTGCATTTTCTACAGTAGTTAAACGATGAGCAATAATAATTGCGGTTCTATCTTTGAGTAAAACCTTCAGAGCTTCTTGAATAAGAGATTCAGTATAAGCATCTATTGCAGCTGTAGCTTCATCTAAAATAAGAATTCTAGGATCTGATAGCAATGCTCGAGCAAAAGCAACAAGTTGTTTTTGTCCAGCGGATAATTTTGTCCCTTTTTCTCCTACTTCTGTATCTAATCCTTGAGGTAAACTCTGAATAAATTCCCAGGCATGAACACTCTTTGCTGCTTCTTCTATCTCTTCTCTTGTTGCATCTAGCTTTCCATAACGGATATTTTCTTCTATCGAACCGCTGAAAAGGATATTATCTTGCAGAACTATTCCTATTTGATTCCTGTAGTCTTGCATGACATACTTTCTAATGTCTGTACCATCTACTATAATCGATCCATCTACAACATCATAAAAACGAGCAATTAGAGAAACTAAAGTACTTTTTCCAGCACCTGTTCTTCCAGCTATAGCAACTGTCTCTGAAGCAGGAATTGATAGAGTAAAATCTTTGTATAGCGGTTCTTTTTCATTATAGTAGAAGGTTATATTTTTGAAATCAATTTTACCAGTAAGTTTTGGAACAGGTAAAGGATTAGAATCTTCGATAACTTTTGGCTTACTATCCATCAAGCTAAAAATCCTTTCTACAGCAGCTAAACCTGCTTCAAATTGGTTGAAAAATCGAGTAATTTCCAGCAAAGGCATAAAGAATCTGTTCAACATTAAAATGAAGAAATAGAGTGTAGCAACTGTTAGATCACCTATTTGGAAAGTTATTTTTCCTCCAAAGAAGAGTACCAAGAAAGTTCCAACACCAAATAATGTTTCAATTATTGGGAAGAAAATACTCATACCCCATGCTCTTACATATGCAGCACGATAATTCCTCATATTAATTCCTTTGAATCTTTCAAAGGCTTCTTTTTCTTGGTTAAAGCTTTTTGTTACTTCAATACCAGATATTGATTCTGCAACATTTGCATTAAGAATAGCAATAGTTTTTCGCCAATTCTTTGATGTTTTTCTCGAAAAAAGTCTGATTCCAATTCCTAAACCAAAAAGTATTGGTACAACTGCTAATGTAATTCCTGCAAGTCTAACATCAGTAACAAACAATATGATAATAACAACTAACATTACAAGGATATTAATTAGGAATGAGGTGGTTATTTGAACCATTTGGGAAATTGTATCAGAATCACTTGTAACCCGACTTACAAGTTTTCCACTTTTGTTTTCATCATAGAAGTTCATATCATTTTTAAGCAGTGTTTCAAAACTATCTTTTCTTATTCTTCTTAACATTTCTCCTGTTAATATTGAACTATTGTAAAGTGCCCTATATTGAGCAAACCAAAACAAACCATATAGAACTATTACTGCAGCTGTTTCAACATAAAAAACAACATTGAAATTGCCATCTTGTACTCCTTCAATTATAAATTTTATAAAAAATGGAATTCCAAGAGTTGCACCAGTTTGAAGAATCATCCATGCTAGAACTGTAATGAAAGTTTTCATATCATGCTTAGCAATATAACCAAACAATCGCTTAAACAGATAGATGTCACCATATTTTCTATCGTATTTATCATCTGGTAATTCTTGTATAAATCCCATCGCTTCATTCACCCTCATATAGTTCAGTTTTCATTTGTTCAGGCATCATCTTTCGTATCTCAGAGAATCTAGCAAAAACTCTCCAGTAATCTACAGATTCCTTCAACAATTGATCATGAGAACCTATTGCTTTTACTTCTCCTTGCTTTAAAACAACAATAATGTCTGAATGTCTTATTGTTGATAATCGATGAGTAATAATAAAACTAGTTCGATCTTTTAGTACTCTATTAATAGCAATATTGATCTTATCTTCAGTTTCGGAATCTACTGCAGAACTAGCATCGTCAAAAACAAGTATCTTTGGATTAGCAAGCAACATTCGAGCAATTGCTATTCGTTGCTTTTGCCCACCACTAAGCGTCGTACCTCTTTCACCTACCATAGTGTCGTAACCTTGATCGAATTTCTCAATAAACTCTTCAGCTTGAGCCATTCTTGCAGCTTGAAAGATTTCATCATCAGTTGCATCAGGTTTTCCATATGAGATATTTTCTTTAATTGTAGCTGAAAATAACACAATATCTTGTTCAATTACGCCAATATTTTGTCTTATAGTATCAAAAGGCAACTGTTTAACATCTATACCATCAATTTTCACGCTGCCAGATTCTACATCATATAATCTTATTAGAAGTTTCATTAGCGTAGTTTTACCACAACCAGCAGGGCCTACAATGGCAACTCTACTGCCTGAAGGAATAGAAAAAGATACATTCTTCAAAACTTTCGTTTCACCTTCATAAGCAAAAGTTAAATTTTCAAATTCTATATTTCCATGTAGTGTTTCTCGCTCAATAGGTTGCTCTGGTGCTGGGATAATTGCCTCTTTGGTCAGTATGTCGACAATTCTATCTGCTCCAGCAAATCCCATCTGAACAAGAACTAACATCCACGACATTACCCAAATTGGAAAGAAAAGATTTCCTGCTAAGAGAGAATAAGTTATCAATTCTCCGATACCAAATCCCGATATAGATCCTCCTCCAGCTAATAAAATTTCTTGATTCCACAAAACTGAAGTAACAGGATTTCCTATCCCCCAATTTATTAGTAAACTCCCCCATAGAATTGAGAGACCAACTCCCATACCCACAAATAATACTGGATAATATTTTGATCTTAATTTTCCTCTTGTTATAATTTCTTCTGATAACTTATCATTTTTTTCTCTGAATGAAACTCTTTCGAATGGTTCTCGTGCAAATGTTTTGATAACACTAATTCCTAGTAATTTCTCTTGTAAATAAGCAGAAAGACTAGAGTAGGATGCTTGTATCTGCATTGATATAGGACCTACTGATTTGTAAAATCTTCTAGCGAAAAAGAAAATTGGGAAAGCAATGATTATAGGTATAATAATGAGAA
>JAUWJS010000038.1 GCA_030607575.1 Candidatus Heimdallarchaeota archaeon
TTAAGAATTTTAGAATAAATTCGTGTATTAAAGAACAAGTAATAAACTGCTATAAAGAAGATATAATAGAGGAAAGGACTTAATATACAAGTGATAATTCCAAAAACAGCTGCTACAGGATGTCCTGCAAAAGCTATTTTTAACATTGGAATTTGGACGCCTATTCCTGTTGCTAGAGCTGCAAGAATAATGAGCGGGTTCTTTGGTAATTTTCTATCGTAATATTTTGCATAATACTCTCTGACAGGTTTTTCCAGCCATTCCACTCTCTTAGCTAGCGTTAAACTCAGAAAACCATCATGTGTATATTTTAGATAAAACATTGACAGTAAAATTGCTATTAGAATTGGTGTTCCAACATTGAATATTATATCAATTATTAATCTCCATCCCGCTGTCTGAAATGGCAACAAAACAAACAATAGTGTTGGAACAAACATTAAACCAATATAAACCCAAAGTTTAAGGAATTCTTTCCATTTCAAAGATAAAATTGTATTGAATTTCAGTTTAACCAAGGCAATAGGTACAAGATAGAATCTTTTGAAAGGATTCATTAGTGCTTCAAGATAGATTGGATTTTCAACTATTGCAGCTGTTCTTGGATATTTTTTGTAATGTTCAAATAACATATTTTCAAAATCAAACGCTGGAACTTCAATATCATCTGGAACAACAGTTTTTGCTTTAAATGAAGTAGGTTTTTGAGGATTAGATTCCATTACAATTTCATAGAATCTGTGCTTACTTTTAATCATTTCGAATGTGTTTAGGGAGTTAGTAAGAATTTTATGCTAGTACATTCATGTTTGCTTGATACTATTGAGATTAACAAAGATAGTTTGCACAATAGGTCCCTCATCTAGTTCTGAGAATATTTTGAAAAAGATGATTGACAATGGAATGGATTTAGCTAGATTGAATTTTTCCCACGGAAATCATCAAAGTCATGAAAAGACCTTTAATACTCTTAGAAATCTATGCAGTAATCTTGCAATTGGTATAGATATTAGTGGTCCTAAAATTAGATTAGGGAAGTTAGAGGAGAAAAGAATACTTAGCAGAGATGAAATTGTTAAGCTTACTACTAGAAACATAATAGGAAAAAATGATCTTATTCCAATCAATTATCCTAAATTAACTGAGGAACTAAAAGTTAATACTTCTCTTTTCATAAATGATGGTTTAGTTAGATTGAACATTGAATCAATTACAGATGATGAAATAGTTTGTAAGGTGATAGATGGTGGTGAAATTTCATCTAGAAAAGGTGTCAATATTCCTGGTGCAGACTTATCAATAAGGGTACCAACTAAGAAAGATATATTAGATATCGAAAAAGCTTGTGATTGGGAAACGGATTTTCTATTTATCTCATTTGTACGAGGTGTTGATGATCTTAAAAGAGTAAAAGAAATTGTTGAATCAACAACTAAAGAAGACATTCAGCTCATAGCAAAAATCGAACATCAGGATTCTCTAGATTCAATAAATGAAATCGCTTCCTTTAGTAATGGTTTGATGGTTGCACGAGGAGACTTAGCTATCGAAGTAGGTCCAGCTAGGGTTCCTATCCTGCAAAAACAATTAATCCAATTAGGTATGAGATTCGCTAAACCAGTTATCGTTGCAACACAAATGTTAGAATCCATGACAAAAGAATCCCTTCCTACAAGAGCTGAAGCAAGTGATGTTTCTCATGCGGTTTTTGACGGAGCTGATGCTCTAATGTTATCATCTGAAACAGCCACAGGAAGACATCCTCTCCAAGTTATGAAGATCATGAAGGATATTATTCTTGAAGCAGAGAAAAACCTAGCTTTAGATCGTCCTTTGTTAGTTGATACTGAAGTCAATATTGGCAAGGAAATTGGTATTTCTGCAGTTAAATTGGCTAAGAGAATGTCCGTAAAAGCTATTATTGCTCTTACTCAGACTGGTTATACAGCTAGTATGGTTTCTAGAAATAGGGAAAGTCTGCCTATTTATGCTGTTTCTCATAATCAATTTACTAAACGTGTAACAAGGTTATATTGGGGCGTTAAACCTATTTTTCATAAGTATGAAGATAATTATGATGAACTAGTATTAAATGTTATTAAGGAACTTCATAAAGATAAGTACATTGATGCAAAAGACAATGTTGTATTAGTTGCTGGATCAATGGTTGGAATATCAGGGAAAACTCATACAATTCAGCTATTAAATGTTGAAGAAACATTAACGAATGAGAACTAATTTTTTCTTGTTAGATAGTTGCAAAGTCTTAAAAATCCTTGTAACTAGATGTAATTGAAACAAAAATGTCATGGATTCGTTCTATTTTTGGCAGAAGTAAGAAAAAATCAGGTGATGAACAACCTATTTTGTTCAATGGTTTATACAGATTTAACCATACAAATATTATAAATGATAAAAATCTGAAAGGATGTGATATCTCTGAAACTCTATTTATTGAAGGAGATATAAAGGAATCACCTATAGGATTGGTTTTTGGCGAAAATTATGGGTTAAGCATTCTTAAAAATATTAAGAAAAGGTTCAATGGTCAACTTCCCCCCTCACTTGTAATTACAACTCCTTCTGACGATTCAAATATCTATAGTAAACTTCCTTCAATTGAACTACCTTCTCTCTCCGAAGAAGAAATGACTTTTTTTCAAGGAAAAAAGTGGTATACAGCAAACGAAGAAAGAATTAATTCTTATGTTGATAAATTAATCAGTAACAAATCATTAGTCTTTCTTTTTCCAGAAAATAACGCATTTGTTTTGGGTCTTTTTGAAGAAATAGCTCTGTATATCCTTAATTCAAATAAACAGCCCGTTATGTTTGTACACTTGCCTGTTGCTGAAAAAAATATCATAAAAGAATTTTCAATTATGACATTCATCTATGGTCTCTTAGGAAAGTCTCAGAAAAATCATCTTCCCTACGTTCTAGTTGATGATACGAAACTCGTCAAGAATAACCAAAACAAAGATTCAGAAGAAGTTCTTGCTACTTTTGCTCAGCGAGAAGCAAATCTAATAGCAGATTTTATTGTTGGTCTACAACAGCCTTCAGAATTTTACCAAGTTGATCAAAGTAATTTTCTGAGAATTTTCGAAGATGCCAGAGGGATTTGCAGACTCATTAGTTTTGATGTCTACGACAATAATCCTGAATTGTCCCATCTTCTAGCCAAAATTGATGAGGGTGATAGTTTTCCATTAAAAACTAAAGCTACTAGAGGATTTTTCCTAATTCAACCTGGCCCTAAAGGAATAACAACTGCAAGTTACAGGAGGATTAGAGAGAGTTTCAGTAACTCAGATGTAATCTTCTCATTTCTACAGAAACGAGAAAACGGAGCTATTCTAAGAGGTATTTTAACTTACAATATTCTACCCAGAGAAGTACTAAAACGTCTTGAAAGTCTAGGAAAATTATTGATTAACTTATATGACGAACTAGGTAATAGAATTCTGTTTGAAGATTCCACCTTTTTAGGTGCAGTTTTCGATGCATCTACGTGGGTGATTTCATTACCCATTGTTGAGAGGCTGAAGTGATTTTTCCAGCTCTTTTTGGCGTCTATTCAGTTCCAGGATTAAATGTATGCAGTTTAGAGCGATTTGTAGATTCTTCTTATTACCAACTTAACCAAATTTCCTCCAATGCGTAAAATATATAATAGCTCTATCTTAAATCAACTTAAATTAGTCTCTTAAAGTTCATGCAATTGTCATTAACTTTAAATATCTCTCGTGAGACGAAACAATGTATATCGAGAAAAGAGGATTCACAATGGAAAAAAGACTTCGAACATTAATAGGCGCTTCTATTCTGACAGTTTTCATTAGTTCTGCTGTTGTGATTGGAGTAGTTCTGCCGATTAATTCTATAAATATAATTAAAGGTATTAATGCTGAATTAACAGAATTTGGACAGTTAACCGAAGATGATTTTATACCTAATGATGGTACTGGTGCATATTCTGACTGGATGTATACAGCCAGAAATACCAATGAGTCAAGATTTTATGATCAAGCATATATCGAATTCTTTAATGTGAGTGATCGTGAAGGTTACTTGGATTATAATACACCAATTTCTTATTTCTACGTGCAAGGAGAACTTGTATTTGATATAATTATCAATAAAACTGTGTATGAATACAATGAGGAAGAGGATTATGTTGTATTTACTAGTAGAAGACAGTATATCTATAATTCTACTGCGTCCACATTATTTGGTAATGAGACAGTTTTGAATTTCAATTACATGTGGCCTTATTATATTGAAAAGTTTGGAAATGGAACAGAATATGGTTTTCAAGCTTACGTAGCCTCTTATCTCCTAGGAGCTGAAATTGATCTTCTCAACTCAACTTACACTTATAATGAAATTGCTCATGCAGTTTTGAACAGAGCTTATGCTGATAGTGAAGGCTTAGTGGATACAGGAACATATCTACCTCACAGTTGGATAAGTGTTCGTCCAGCTTTCCAAGATTTAGATTTCGATCAAGCAACAAGCTATAAAATACTCTATGATGCAACTTATGGTGGTAAAGATTATTCAGTATTAAGTGGAGACACAGGTTCTGCAAAATTCTTCTTGGATTTAGTAAGAGGGTTAGATTATACTGAACCTGATGACCTAACTGTAGATGTTGTACAACTATTAGCTGACATTTACGACATTGATACTCCAACAGAAATTGAATCAGCAAAATCTTTTGCTGCATATATGAGTTATCTTCTAGGAAGACCATCACTTGATTGGTTATACGTTAACAAAATATCCTATGTCTGTGATAGAACTGCAATGGAATGGGTCGTTGGTGTCGAAGATCCATTGCTAAACGGTTTGAAATTTCCATTACTTATAAATGAAACACTATCTTCATCGAGTATAGATTGGGACTTAGACATTTATTATGCAGAAAAATTAGGTTTGAATAACATTGAAGAACTAGGTTCTATAATTGGAATAGCAAACTTGCCTTATTATCAATATTCTAAATCAATGAATGTAGTTATGGAAGATAATCTTGTTTATGTTCTGGAAGGTGGAACTGATATCAAAATTGTAAATACAACTGATTCACTCTTCAGAGCAATCGGTCAGTTTGGAGATTATGATGGTCAAATCTTTGATTATACTGTAATTGATGGTTACATTTATGCAGTAGAGGGAACTGGAGGTTTAGAAATTCTCAATGCAACAAATCCATACTCAATTAATCAAATTGTTCAATGGAATTTTGGAAATAACGATATGAGAGATGTTACTAACGTATTTTATCCTATTGGTGTTGCACCTTTCAATGCTTTAGTCATAGCTAATGGTGATTATGGAGTAAGAATTGCCTCTCTTAGTGATGATACTAAATCTGTTAGTTCTGTTTATACTTTCCTAAATACTTCTGGAGAAGCTATTGCTATAGATGCAAGAGTAGACATTTCCAATGCTGATGCTTTTGTTGCTCTAGGAACTGATGGTATTGATGTGTTAGACATAGGATACATTACTACAAATGATATTGAATTATTATGGCATTATGATTCTGCTAACTTCTCAAATCTAAAAGATGTAAGAGATGTTAAAGTTGATGGATTATATCTTTATGTTTTAGATGCAATCGAAGGATTACTAATCTTCCGAATAGAATCAAACAAAACCTTAACAGAATATAGCCAATTTGCTGCTTATTCTGGAGATGAGCCTTTCAATGACATATATATCGATGGAACCCAAGCCTACTTAACTCAAGGTAGCGATGGTTTCATGGTTGTTGATATCACAGATAAATACAATCCTTCGGAAGATTACAGATTTAATGGAACTGATCATCTCGGAACAGCTTTTGGTATCTACGCTCAAGGTACTGATATCTATTTAGCAGATTTCGAACAAGGTCTTGTTCATTTGGAGTTTAGCTATCTTACTAGTCAATTTAATTTTATTGAAAAGGATGAACTTCATACATTTGTTGAATGCTGGCAAAGAGATAGCAAAGTTCAATTTGGCTTTTGGGATTTGGGTCCAAATGCTGTAGCTGCCCATGTAGATCCTTTTAATTATACTTATGACTCATTTGCTGTCCAACCAGATATAGAAAAAGGATTAAGACTACAATGGAATGAATTCTTCTTAAGACCATTTGCTTATACATCTCTAACAGATTCAGCATTATTCTTTGATGAGACTGTACACGTATATTCTGCGCAATCAGGATCACCCTATCGTCAAATGGATACATATGATTTATATTGGATGCATGATGCAAACTTCATAAATGCAAGCTTTATTCAAGCTGGAAAATGGAATAGTTTGCATGATCTTGATTTAGAACCAAGAGATTTATTCTTAACCTTCTCGTTACCAGGACAAGTAGGGAGAGATCCATTCCACATGCAAACAATGATGGTTGAGCCAGTAACAGGTAGTGTTGTTGATAGAAAAGATAGAATACAATATAATACATATGCAACCCATTTTATTGAAGCTTTTAGTCTCCTTAATAGTTCCAAATACACAGATCCTGTTCAAAACCTTCCTGCAATTCATCTATATCCAACCTGGCATCAAACATTCCCTGCATTAGCAGGAAGTATGGCAACTCTCTTATGGCAAGAAGATATTCATTTTGCAACAGAGATATTTTATAACGCAATTAAAGAACAATTCTTGGACAGAATAAAGGGAGCAGATGCTTCTCGTACAATTGGTGCTTTTGGTTCAATGTTTTTAGTCACTGCAGGTTTTATCGTTACATCAGTAGTCCTTAACAGATTTAAACCAAAAGAAACGATTCCAGACAATTAGAAAACATTTTTCCTCTTTTTCCTTCTTTTTCCTTTAATTGCCTTTAAAATTTACACTTATATAGATATAAATTATAATATACTCATAATGTCATATATTCCGACAATATTATCACAATATTAAGGGGAATACAATTTCAAGTGGAAGAGGTAACAAACGTGTCTGAAAATTCAGTTACTAAGAAGATGTCTGCCGCTGCTTTTTTCAATGAAAATAGAGCGATTGCTGGCTTTGGAAATTCTATGCGAGCTGTGTTTACCAGCATTCGCGAATTAGTTGAAAATGGCTTAGATGCTGCAGAAAATAGAGGAATAAATCCTAACATCTCAATTGAATTAAGAAGACTATCTAGTAGAGAAATAAATGAACTTCTTGATGTTAAACAATATAAGAAATTAGAGAAACACCTAGACTTTTTACAACTTACCTGTACAGATAATGGTACAGGTGTTCCTGGACATCTCATTGCTGACCTTTTCGGTAGAGTTCTTACAGGAACTAAATATGGAGTTATTCAGACACGAGGACGTTTTGGTTTAGGAGCTAAGATGTGCTTATTGTATTCTATGTCTTCTGTTGACCTCCCAGCTAAAATTAGATCAAGATATTTCATGGATGATATAACACATGAAATGCATTTAATGATTAATCTTGAGAAAAACGAACCCATAATTATGGAGCAACGAGAATTTCTTCCAGGGGATGAGGGTTATCTTGAAGAAGCAGGAACTGAAATTTCAATTACATTTACTGGTGCATGGAATCTCGCCAAGAACAGTGTTAGAGAATACTTTAGGCAACTAGCTATAATCACTCCTTATTCCTCTTTCCAAGTAAAAGTGCCAGGTGATAAAGAGGGTGAATTTGACGAATTCCTTTTTGAGAGTGTTGTAGATGACATGCCCCCTCCTCCTCAAGTTGTCAAGATTCATCCATATGGGTGTGATATCACACAGTTCAAAGCAGAATTGAGCTCAAATAATGATAAAAAACTCAAAGAGTTTCTTGCAAATCAATTTATGGGAGTAACCAAAGAAATTGCTGAAGATTTCTTTCAATTATTAGAAATAGATCCTAATAAGCATCCAAACGAGTTAACTTCAAAAGAAATACGTAGAATTGTACATGAAGGATTTGTGAAAGCTTATCAAGAAGCAAAAGAAGTAAAACGAAAGCGTGATAGAGTTTTTCAGTTTGATCCACCAAAAGGGACAGCACTTTCTCCTCTTGGTGCAGGGAGATTGAAGAGAGGGCTTGAAAAAGAATTAAATCCTAAATTTGCTGAAGCTATTTCTAGACCGCCAAAAGCTTATTCTGGGCATC
The DNA here is from genome assembly GCA_030607575.1 of Candidatus Heimdallarchaeota archaeon. Classification (GTDB taxonomy): domain Archaea; phylum Asgardarchaeota; class Heimdallarchaeia; order Heimdallarchaeales; family Heimdallarchaeaceae; genus UBA460. Next base: position 8,140 of record JAUWJS010000038.1, read on the forward strand.
CGTTTGTGGTTGAAGCGGCCATAGGTTATGGAGGTGGTGTAACAGAAGCTTCTCAACAACGAGGAACTAATGTCCAAGATAATAAGATAATTTACAGATATGCAAACAGAATCCCTCTGATTTTTGGTGCAGGTAATGATGTTATTACTCATGTTGTATCTTCTATAAGATGGAATGAATATGGGCTTACTAGACAATCAGATCCTTTAGCTGTTACAGTTTCAGTAGTTAGTACAAAAATACCATTCCCAGAAACAAGCAAAGAATATATTTCCATTGTTCCAGAGATTGAAGAAGAAATAAGATTAGCTCTGCAACAACTTGGAAGAAGATTAAAGACCTTCCTAGGTAGGGCTAAAAGAAGACGAAGAGAACATGCTAGACTATCACGATTCGTCAAATCTGCACCTATAATTGTAGAAAATCTTTCTCAGATTATTGAAGATGAAGGTATTGGGATGGCTGATTTTCGATTTGAGAAGAATAGAATTGCGTCTTCTTTAGCTCATGGCTCACCTAAAAAAGCAAAGTTATTCATGCCACTAGGGCAAAGACTTTTCGGTCTAAATATTTGGTGTTCTACATCAACTCGAAATATATTAAAGAACAAGAATATCTTGACAGTTTCTGATTTTCTACTAACCCCAACCAAGGATTTAATGTCTATTTTAACACTTGATGAAAAATCTATTTACAATATTAAATTAAGAACTATCTATGAGTTAGACAAGGAAGGACTAAGTCCTCAATTTGACTCTAAAATCTTTGTTTCAAGAGCTGTAGAGAGACGATTTGATAAAAATTCTCTTTCATTAAAAGATGCTTTAAATCGAAGATGGATTCAAAATAGTTACCATTATTTGGCTACTGAATTTAAAAAATTGAAAACAGTCTCTGGTCTTTTAGAGAAGTTATTTGAGAACAAGAAAGATGAGCTAATTAATCAACTTCTACTACAGAATAGAAATAATGATGGTTCAAAGACATCTCCTAAAAGCCAATATGGTACGGATTCTTTAACTGCCAAAGGTCAGTTAAAAATTGAACATCTCTTCCCACCTTTCAAAGTCTTCAAGAAGCTATCAAATGAAATTCTAGCAGCTGATTTAACTGTAGAAGAGTTTATTTATCAAACACAACTTCCCGATGGGATTAACTATCAACAGGAAATAACTGCGATATTCATTGATTACTTAAAAGAAGTATTCAATAAAATGTCAAATAAGTTTCCTACATTCAAAGACACAAACATAACTAAAATGACTCCTGACTGGACAGATGGGTATACAAAAAATGCTTTTCATAGGAGAAAAATTAGAACAATTGAGAGCTTCATTAACACTTCTACAGATGACCTTGTTCAAGTGAAAGAAATGGAAAGGATTTTGTATTCAACCTTTCTAAAACTCCTTGTTAAACAATCTCCATCAATCAATCTTTCAGCTTTTGGGTTTATTGAGAGTAAGGAGCTCAAAAAAGAAGAATCTTTGGTGATCAAATCATTGGCAGCCAAGGGTGTCAAATCTTTAGCTCAATTGTTATATTTTGCAGCTGAAGAAATTCAAGATAAGAAATTAGTTGATTTCGCAGAACTGCTATTGAAAGAATCAAAATTCACAATTTTGTCTTCTTTGCAAATATCCGGAAAAGATCATAACTCTAGTCATATTAAGATAATACCCAGTAATGTGGAAACAGAACTGCACCGAAACCAAATCTTTAGTTCTTCAACCTTTCTCTCTTATTCTTCACCGCAATTAAGAAAAATAGGTCTGAAGAAGAGAGAAGTTGACCAGATCAAGAAAGCGCTTGGAACTCCATTACCAAGGTGGTTAGGACACGAAGAATTGCTAAAGGAATGTGGGATTATTGTACTGGAGGAGTTGTTCTTCAATTCAGCTGAATCTTATTCATTATCAGCGGAGAAGAAAAAGAAATATTTTGAATTAGCAAATGTTCTCAGAACACCTATCATATTCTCATTTCCACAACTTAGAAGATCATCCTACCTATTGAAAGAAGTAGGGATTAACTGCTTGGGTCGCTTTCTAATCTGGCCTAATGAAGAATTAGCGAGTATACTGGGTTACAAAATAGAAGAAATAAAAACAATGAAAGATACTGTTTCTCTGGTTGAAATTGAGAAGAATAGAGAAACACTAAGTAAACCTCTATCTCAATTGAACAGTCTATTTCCACGGTTAATCACTTATTTTGGAGAAACTGATAAAACCCTTCAAGATTTATTTTATCTCTACCCTTCAGAAAAAACAGGTTTATCGCAGGGATTATGGAAAAAAATTGATCACTTGAGTAAGCTTTCTCAGCTTGAGATTATTGAACTTGCACAATTATTCTCTAAGAATTCCAAGAAATTAGCTGAAGTGAAAGAAGCTCTTCTAAGATTAAATGCAAGAAACATTATTACTATTAGACAATTTCTGGACCTCATCCCTGAAATCATTGAATCAGAGCTATCAACCGCTTCCAATAGGAAAATTATCTTAGAACTCTATCATATGATAAAAAATAGGGATATTGAGGAAACAAGTGACTTAAACAAACAAGTTCTATTGATTAGTGAATATGATGAGTTTGAAAGAGTTTTAAGTTTACCAATATCGAGAATTGGAAATCTTTCTTTACAAGAATATGAAAATTTACGAACAAAAAATATCATAGCTATACATCAATTATTTGAATACTCAACAAAGGAATTAGAAGCTATTCTTAACAAAACTGAAGATGGAATTAATAATATATTCAAAGATTTCAAAATTGAGCAGGAAGGAACTAGTTTCTTTATAAAAGGAGAAAGAAGCCGGTTAAAATCATTAATTTCCTTTGAATATGAAGAATCTGAGCGGTTTTCCACTCATGAAATTGAATCACTGATTCTAGCTGGTTATGATTCAATTGACAAGATTTTCTTCTTATCCCACCCCTTAACTTTTTCTGCTTCATTAGTCCATTGGAATGTAATCGACAAGTTCAGAAAACTATTACGTTCCCCCCTCACCTTAGTAGCTTGGGAGAAAGTTGTTAAGAAAATAGTGCAGGATGAAGAAACTGAAACGACAAAGGAAATTGAAGAAATTCAAACCTCTACTCTTTCTACCGATCAATTGAATACACTTAGAAATAGTGGAATTTCAAGAATTGTTGATTTGTTGATTGTTAAGAAGGACATTCTTGAGTCTATCTTGAGTATTAGTCCAAAAGAAGCAGCATCAATGCAAAGAAACTTAAGAATAAGTGACACTGGAACAGATCTTTCAGAGCTAGATATCTTTAAGCCACATATTGTTGATGTCCTAGAAGAATATAATTTAGTTACAATTGAAGACCTTTATTTCTCCACTTCTGAACGCGAATGGAATGTTTCTGAACTCCCATGGAAGGTAATTAAATCATTTAAACAAGTATTGAACTTACCACTAAAATATATCTCCGATATGCTAGATAAGGAGCTTATTGAAATTCTGAAGAAAGTTGAAATTACAACTCTGCTAGGATTCATGCTTATCTCACCAGAGAATTTAATGGAAAAAACTGGAATCCCTGATGAACGTTTTGAAAATATCAAACGAGGACTAGCATTATCTGATATATTGGGTACTTTCACACTGCCAAGTTACTATATCCCCTCTCTAACATTTGAACAGACAGAAATTTTAAGAGAAAATATAATTCCAACCATAGCAGATTTCATTCTAACATCAAATCAAAAATTGACTAAATTACTGGAAATCCCATCTAAAGATCTAAACGCAATAAAAAACTCGTTAACTGCACAGACTATACAAGCTTCATATGAAGATAGAGGAATATTTGCTGCGGAAACAAAGCTATTTGACAAATTAGAACAAAGACAATTAAGCCGTGATTCAATTATCCAATTTGAAAGATATCAGACAATTCAAGAAATATATTATGTTGTAGAGGAGGAATTCTATCCATCAAACCCAGATTTGTGGTCGAAAGTATCAGCTGTTAAAAAAGTGCTAGATTTACCATTAAGAATCTTCACTGAAATATCAGAATATTCGCTAGAGGTATGGGAACAGAATAATATCAAGTATGTGCACCAACTCCTCTTCCTTCCTGATGAAGAAATAAAAGATCCAGTTCTCTATAGGTCAATCTCTACATATTCCTCTAAAATGCTAGAAATGCGTGCGTTCCATTATTTTGCAAAACTACCATCATCCGTTTACAATTCTTCATTCTTCAGGAATATAGTACAAGATTTTGATGAAAAAACGCTTTCAGATGTTGTGACTGATACAAAAGTAATTTCGCTTTTACTCTCAAAAGATAAACACTCTCTTACCGATAATTATAATTTAACACTTATTCGAGCTCTTCTCGAACTCCCTATAAGAATAACTCCATTTTTCAATAGAATAAAGAAGATGAGAAGAGAGGAGTACAAAAATACTAAAATTGGTGATGTATTTGACATCGATTTAGTAGACCATTCAGCTTTAGCACCATTTTATAATAAATTGCAGGAGGTTGATTCTTTAAATAATATGGTTGCTGACTTGGCTGTTCCAATTTCCTCAATGGGATTACCAAGAGAATTAGCTCTAAAATTAAGTAAATCATCGATTAGCACATTAATTGACTTCTTCTCAACACCAGTTAAGACAATTGCAGAAATAACAGGAATACCTCAAAGATATATTAGAGAAATCCAAGATAATCTTGATTATTCATTAATTCAATCATTTAAGAAAGCTCAAACCCACGCCATTGTTGCATCTGAACTCATAACAGATAAGCATATTGAATCCTTAAAGAAGATAGGCATTCTTGACATTGAATCACTTTACTACTCAGGTGAAACACAGAACATATCTTCAGTTTTACCAGTTGAAAACTATGCAAAAGTGAAGGAGATTCTCTCAGGTTCAATAAGATTTGTTGGCTTCTTGGCCTCTGATGAGGTTAAAAGGCTAGAATTTTATGATATTAATTCTGTTATAGATTTAGCTTTATTAGACAAAAAAGAATTATTTCATATAACACAGAATCCAATCTACAAGGAATTTCATGCACTAGATATTCTCTCCTTAGATGAAGTCGCAGAGAAGAGAGCAGAAACCGCTTTATCTTTAGAACTATTACCTTCAATAGAGGAAGATTATCTTGAGAAGATTAAGCAATTGGGCATAAACTCAATTCAAGATTTCAATTCTAGAATGTCTGAATTAAGGGATTCTCACCCTCACTTAGTTAAGCTTGATGTATTTCGTGATGTTCAGTTATATCTTTCATCAGTTGCCTTCCTTGGTTTGAATAATCAACAAGTACAGAAATTAGTTTATTCTGGAGTGGGAGATATACTTTCATTTATTACAGAAGATGTTTCAACCATTGCAATAATTCTAGACATGGAGGAAACGGAAGTACGAAAGTACCTTGATAAGATAAACTCTGAAAATCTTCTTGAAGAAATAGAAAAGAAAGGAGTAAAACTAACTGACTTTCCTGTCCTTTCCAAATCAACTGTGAACTATCTACTAAAATCTGATAGGGATCTGGTTCAAGATGTTTATAGTCAATATTATCAAGCATTTACAATAGCTAATGTTTCTGATGATGTTCTGAGAGACTTCCTTAACAGCTGTAATGTGTCAATTTACCGCATCAAGGAGTTATCACCAGAAACAAAATTAAAGTTGTCACAAATGGGTATTCTTAGAGTTATCGATTTCTTATGCACTAATGACTCAGAATTAAAGAATGCTTTAGGTGGGAAATTTAGTAAAGCAATCAATGAAGTTCGAAGAGGCAATTTCACTCTAATAAAGGGAACTGAATTGCTACTAAATGAACCAATTCTCAATATTTTAAGGGATTTATATTTTGAACCATCAAAGAAAACTGTTGAAGATTTGTTTGGGTTTGTTCCTGAACATTTACTGCAATTCACTGAAACTGAAAGAATAGAAAAAATTACAAATATATCATTTGTTGAGCAGTTGGTAAGTTTTCTGAGCTTGAGTACTCTTTCTCTTACATATTTTGATATTGAAACCAAAGCATTTCTTTGGAATATGGGGATTAAACATGTAATTGAACTAATTTCAACAAATATACAAGATCTCAAAGATATTCCAAGAGAAGTAATTAGAGCTATAAGGGAATTTCAACGCAGCTTCAATCTAAGTGCTAGAATGTCAGAAACATTTTCTCCATATATTGAACAAAAACTTAGTTTACCTAAAGAAATACAAGGAAAATTCAAGACCTATGGTCTAACCACCGCTCTATTCCTTTTTGATTTCATGCACCATCCTTTGTTTGAATTAACAAATAAAGAGAAAAATCTTCTAAGTACTGCTACAACAAACTTATTCAAACCTGTTACTTGGTTAGTAGATCATTCAGATTTCAAACTAGAAGACTTAACTATTTTTAGAGATAAGAAGGTAAACAACATCATTTCTGCTCTCTTGTTGCTGGATGATGATAAAAAATCAATTGATACCAAATATTTCTCTGAACAGTTTCATTCTAGATTTAAAGAAGTGGTCAATGAGAACCTCTTCAAAATTAAACCTCCTGTTTGGTCGCTTAAGCTTACTGACTTAAATCTCATCAAAGATCAAAAACTTTTGAGGAAGCTAAAAACAGCTAAAATATTATATTTGGATGAATTGCTTTCTTTGGATAGTAGCATTATTGAAAATCATTCTGTGTATGAGGAGTTAAGGTCAATTATACTATCACTGAAGAATTTCAGTGTTGCATCTATAGATGGCTTATCTATATCCAATGTTAAAATATTGAAACAGAAAAGTGTAAGAAATGTATTCCAGTTCTTATTAATGCCTGTATCTTATTTATCACAATTCATGAATGTAAGTGAAGAAAAAATAGAGGAAATAAAGCTAAACATTGATTTAGAAGTTCTTGAATCAAACGCAAAACTAGTCGGATTAGATATACAACTTATTGGAAAACTAAATGATAAGATAAAGAGTGTTTTGAAGGAACATGGATGTGTATCACTAACACAGGCTGCACACCTTCAGATAGGCGAGCTTCCTCTAACTGAAGACGAGATGCAAAGTGTCAGAGAACTAGTCTCTATACTTCAAACTCCTATTACATTAATTGGTAAAGTTCTGAAAATGAGCAGAAAGAATATTGACCAACTAGTAGACGAAAAAATATTCACATATACAGATTTGTTAGAAATACCTCAAGAGAAATGGCCTTCTAGTCTTAAGAAGTTGATATCCAATCAGCAAACTGATCCTACATATCTGATTAAACAGTTATACGGCATCCAAAAGTTTGGTATGTCAGTAGAAGAACTAGGGTTGACCAAATCAGTTACAACTTCGATGTTACAGACAGGATTATCCACAGTGGATCATCTTCTTTATGTGCCTGACACATATTTGACCTCTAAAGGCAAAATTAAACTCATTGATCTCCTTGAATTAAGAGACAGATTGGGTAGAAGCGTTAGCATCTTGCCTAATTTAACAAATGAAACAATTGAATACTGTTTGAATAATAATTATCAAATCATTGAAGATTTATTGATTTATTTCAAGGATCATCCAAAGAAAATACGAGATGAAATTACTCCTTCCCTAAGGGCAATTAAGACAATTTCAGAAGTAGGTTTTGTTAAATCATTATCTGAAACTGAACAAGATCTTCAGAAAAGAGGATATTATTCTTATACTTCCTTATTAACTTCCGCGAACTTTAAGACAGATAAAGAGCTATTTTCAAAATTTGCCCCTTATCTATTGGCCAATTTACGATTTCTAGATTTAGAGTCTACTGAGTATAAAAGATTGAAGCGTTCAGGTATTTTTACGATATCTGATCTATTAGTAGTTTCACCAAAAACAATTGCAACTCAAACAAAAATGAGTATCTCAAAAGTAACCAACATAATAGATTCAATAATTTACGAAGAATTAAAACAGAAAATAGATGCGAATATAGAATCAGTTAATCGTGAGTTCTTCTTATTATCTAATACTGAAAAAGACTTCCTAAAGTCAATTGGAATTTATAGTATATCTGATTTGAATGAATATTCAACTTACTCTTGGTTAATTTCAGAGAATAAGCTCAAGAAGATCAAGGATAAAATCGAAACAATTCTGGAAACATCTATACTTTACTATCCAAACATAATCAAATTGACTATTTCAGAAATTGAGAAGCAATATTATGACAAAGGAATCTTTAGTATCCAAGACCTTCTTAGTTCAGTTGATGAGACTGAAACTGAGAAAATTATTGTTTTTCTACAAGAGTTTGCTTCAGTTGATGAGCAATTGGACTCAGAATATATTACAGCTGCTCAGCTCTTTTCCGAGACAGAATTAACTATGCTTTCGAAATCTATTCCTAAGAAGAATATCAAGCAGTTAAATGATTTTCTCTCAGAACTGTATAAGAATTATAAGAATTATGAGAAGATATCAGAACCTAACAAGAAAATTCTCAGAACACTTAAACATCCTCTGTCAGCCTTGTCGAAATTGACTGCAAGTGATGTTAAGAACCTTAATAAGAATAACAATTTCCTAATTATGGATATTCTTGTTAAATCTCAAACTTATTGGAATGAGTTTTCGGCAAAATCAACAGGTTCTAAGGTTCTCACATTACTTTCAACATTGACGTTAAGTAAAATCAAAAACCAGATTAGAAAACGTCCTGATGTTTCATCTCTAGGCGTGTTTGATGCTGAAACAATCAAAGAAATTAGTGTTTATTATCAAACTGTAGATGAAATTCTATATGCAATTGAATCAGAAGATTTTGAAGTTTCTAGAACTTTAATCAATAAGGTTCAGAGGACTCTTACAACACCCGTAAAATTAATTATGGTTCCAAAAATATCTCTTAAAGTTTGGAAGAAACTTAACTCATCGAATGATACTGTAACAGATATCTTAAAGCTCTCAGACAAAGATCTTTCATCTTTCCTTTCAATTCCCCAAAATGATATTCCTAAGATAAGGAGTTCATTCAATGTAGAGAACATGATCAGAGAACCCTCATTGAAATCCAATATAGTTTTTTCACAAAAGGAAATAGAAAAACTAGGAAATATAGGTTATAAAACATATGATCAACTAATAGAAAACCTCTACTCTGACAAAGCTATACCTAAGACAATTAGGTCAAAAATGGATTTTATTCAAACATTTGATATCAAGAAATATGAACCTAAACTCGATGAATCATTAACTATACTTGATTTACTCTTCCTCATTAATAGTACGGAAAACCTAGCTATAACTAAAAAACAGAAAGAATTGATCGAATCAACTGCGGATTTCTTCTTCTCCAGAGGAACACAACTATGTACTATTCTGAACATTGACCCCAGTGCAAAGAAATCTCATTGTCCAGAAATGTCAATTGAATATTTACTTCTTCTTAAGAAATATGATACACAAATATTTGATGAAATTTGGCGTAAATTACATGACAAAATAAAACCAACAATTGAATCACTTTTTTCTTCGCTAAACCGTTCTCCTGTAATATTAACTAAACTAACTGTGGATTCTATTAATCAAATATCCACTACCAAATATAAGCAGATAAGTGAGCTTCTATTGTTGTCCCGAAAACAACTATATGACCAGATTTCTGATAAAAATGTACAGCGTAATGTCCGAAACCTCTCTTTAGGTTTGTTCCAAGAATTATCGCAGAATTTGACATCATTCCCATCCTCCCTACTTACGACAGCTGAGATGAATACTCTCGATAGAGTCAATATCAAATCAATAGAGGAAGCTTTAGTCTTTCTTGAACAGAGTAAGAAGGGTGATTCTAAGGTCCTAATTATTTGCAATAAAATAAGTAAAGTTATGGAAACTGACTTGACTGTACTTCCAAGTATACTACAGGACAAAAGAAAATCAGATGAAATAACTAGGCTGAAACTGAGTAATGTGTATGATCTTCTAACCTTCTGTAAAAATACTCAAAAAACAGAATATAGAGCATTATGTTCAGATATTTTGTATGTGTTGAAATTTGACCAGATAACTCAATCGGTGAATAATGAACAAAGCAGATTTAGCAACTTTTTTAGAACAACTGAATACTTGCAGTTTCTAAAAAGGAAGAAAATTAGAACTTTTGGCCCCCTCATTAATCATGTTCAAATAACATCTGCTCAAGATTTGGAACAGGAGTTTGAACAGATTCTTTCAGTTTTGAGGGCCCCATTATCAATATTTACGCTTGATCAAACTCTCCTTAGAAAGCTAAGAGAATTGAATATTCATCAAGTGTTGGATCTAGTTTTACCTACAGATATTAACAAACAAATCCAATCTAATTTAACTGAAAAACAACAGACATTAATGCAAACTATAATTAAACAACTTAATTTCATCAGTATTAATCAACTCTTATCAAGTTTGTATCCAGTTTCGAAAGTAAGCTTTATTGATGAAAATTCAAGGAAACAATTAATTAGAACTGGATATTCTACAATTTCTCATCTAAACATATCCGATGAAATTCTAGCTAGTTCATCTAAAATTAGAAGCTCAATCTTAGCAAAAATAAATAGAATACTTTATTCTCCAGTCTACTATTTAACAGATATGATTAGAGATAATCCTGGTAGTATTTTTGCATTGTATGAGAAAGGTGTATTCAACTTGTGGGATGTCTATGCATACAACACAAAAGATTTGGCAAAAATCATCAAGATTACTGATAGACAGGTTAAAAGTTATCTATCAACATTAACAGACCAATCAATTAAATTGGCACAAAAAGATCAAATTCTTGTAAAAGAAACATTGCCCTATTTAGAAGCATCAGCTGTAGTATCATTACAGAATTCAGGGTTTGAATCACTCCAAGAAATAATGTTTCCTTCCGAAGACAAAAAGAAATCGCCTATTTTGAAATTACAACAAGTATCTGATTTAAAGAAACACCTGAATAAGACAATCGACGAAATCGATGTAGATACTGAAATTGTTAAACAGATCAAACAATTAGGCATAACAACCTTTAGGGAATTTGCAGTATACCCATCATCAACTCTTGATGGAAAAACCAACCTTAGTTATATTGCTATTAAGAAAATCAAAAGTAAACTGCCCTTGAAGAAAATTAAGACAACAAAAGCTAAGCCTGCTAAGAAAGCTCCTACTAAGAAACCTGCTAAGAAA
>JAUWJS010000034.1 GCA_030607575.1 Candidatus Heimdallarchaeota archaeon
ATCCCATCGAGTGGTAGCTGTTAATGAAAGTTGGACCTCCAAAACATGTTCTAGGTGCAATTCTAAGGACACTACCCGTACAGGACAAGGACAGTTTAACTGCCACCAATGCAACTACGAACTAGATTCTGATCTGAACGGAGCAAAGAACATAGGAAAGAGGTTGATTCGATATGCGTTGATACCAAAGTACAACTATATATGGGATACATTAACTGAAGACTATCATCCGCTACTACTCTACAAGTGTTTCCAGCCCTTATGTCAATGGCTTAAGTGATTCTGCAAAGAATACATCGTTTATCACTATTCGATGTGCGAGGTCGAGAATCTGTCATCTCACTAGCTTGACTGATTCGGTAATGAGTGCCCTTTATCAGGAGATGAATCCTTTGAACAGTTTACTGTTTCAGAGACTGGTACTGTATATTATGAAAAACGCCTATTTTCATCTTTTACAGTTTTGTACGACACCAATCCTTAGCAACGCTAGTTTAGGAGGAGTCTTGGAAGGATCTTCTTGAAAACTGTCAAAAGTTTTTGGGGAGTGAATAACTCATGTTCTAAACAATGATCACACATTTGAACATGATGGGTGATATAATATCTCTGATAGATACTTGTAGCTATACTTCAATCTTTTTCTCCTTCTTTCCTTTTTTTTTATTTTGTTTTTGTACTTAGCAGTTTTGATGTAGCTGTTAAGAAACAACAATCTTACTAGCTCTTAGGTTGAAAAGGAATTCTTTATGATTTCGGTCTTTCAAACAAGAAATAATGATAAAATTCTCTTATATAATCTTGGAAATACAATTTCACTTTTGTTGAGAAATGTTTGGGTTAAATTTTTTATAGCATTAGGATTGTTCTTCAAAAGACTACATCTGATGTTGTTAGAGGGTATTAAACAATGTGTGAAACATGCATCCTACACGGAACAGCTGGAAAATGGTACTTGAATGCTAGAAATTATACTACTGAAGTACTAGATGACATAAACGTAGATGAAGAATTTCTCAAGGAGTTTTTACTTGAACAGTACAAAACCTTTGAGGCTATGCAAGTAAGGAAGATGGCAGGATTTAGTGCAGTTGGATTGGGTTACAAAATTAAAATGCCAGTAATTGGAAGAATTGTAAAACACTTTGCAGAGAAAATGTTGCATTCAAAAAAACCTAAATTCAATCCTTTTCAAGCTGAAGGTCATATAGGACAAGTTGTTCCTCTTGATGATGCAATTGCCATTCTTGAAAACTGCGTAGACGAAAATACAATCATCATGAAATATTGCATGTGTAGGTTTATGGCAAGAGCTGAGAAAGAAGCTTGTTGTATCAACTTCGGAGTTATGAGTGACATAATAGATAAGTTACCACGTTTTATTCCAGAGCCTGAAGATAGTAAATACAGACTAACAAAAGAAGAAGCTATTGAAAAGTTTACAGAATTCAATAAAAAAGGATACATAGGCACAATCTGGTATGGAGCATTTCCATACATTAATAATTTGTGTGCATGTCAAACACCTGAGTGTGCAGGATTCAGACCTCGAGTAGATTTTGGGATTAATTCTATTTTCAAGGCAGAATATGTTGTACAGAACAATCCAAACAACTGTCAAGGATGTAAGAGATGTTTGACAATGTGTCAGTTTGGAGCTATAAGTTTTAATGAAATTACACAAAGAGTAGAGATTGATCAAGAGAGATGCTATGGTTGTGGTGTCTGCGTTCATGCGTGCAGATTTGATGCTTTAAGCATTATAGAAAGAAAAGAAGTTCCAATTCTGGTTGGAAAGTATTGAGGAGTGAATATCTTGGGTAGAACTAAAATCAAGATAGATTATACAATATGTGGAGATGGTAATAAAATCGATCCGAGAGAATGTGCTATTTGTATGAAAGTCTGCGATTCAGCCTTATTTTTAATACATCAAACTCTGGAAAAATTCGAAAATGACGACCAATTCAATCCACAGATTTGGAGAATTACACCATTATATCCATCACTTTGTACACACTGTATGAAATGTGTTGAAGCATGTCCAGAACAAGCAATTACTGTTTCTTGGTAGGAGTGTAAAAAGATGACAGAGCAAGAAGTAGATTTAGGAAAATGTTTAGTTATAGGTGGAGCAGGAATGCTAGGTTTTGAGATCGCTTCTCAACTTCATCTTCAGGGGTATTTTGTAAGAGTTTTAGATTTAGAACCAATCAGTGCGAAAGGTATAGAATCTATAGTCGGCGACATTAGAAATCTAAAGGATGTAGAAAAAGCTTGTGAGGGAATAGATACTGTTTTTCAAACAGCTGCAGCAATATGGAATCCTGGAACACCTAGTCAGATGTTTGATGATGTCAATGTAAAAGGAAATCAGAATGTAATTAACACATGTCTCAAATTTAATATTTCTAGGCTGATTTATACAAGCACTCTAGATGTTGTTGTTGATGGAAAGAAGCCTATTGTGTATGGAGATGAAACCCTACCTTACCCACCAAAGATGCCAAAAGATCATTACTCAAGAACTAAAATTATCGCAGAAAAAGATATAATTGAAGTAAATGGGAAAAATGGTTTGCTAACATGTGCTTTACGACCAGTTGGTATGTATGGTCCTAGAGACAAATATCATATTGCCAATATTATCGAAGTTGCTAAGAGTAAGAGCAATATCAAATTAGGAAATGGGACTGCTTGTTTCAGTCATGTTTACTCAGAAAATGCAGCGCATGCACACATTCTAGCAGCAAAAAACTTATATCCTAAATCTAAAGTTGCAGGAGAATGTTATTTTATTGCTGATCATCAACCTGCAGATAATCTTTTCACTTTCATGGAACCTTTTCTAGAGGCATTGAATTTACAAGTACCAACAAAATCATTTCCTTACAGACTTGCATATGTTCTTGCTTCTATAGTAGAAATATTTTCTCCCAAATCCAATTTTAACAGATTTGCAGTAATCCAAACTTGTGTTGATCATACATTTGTTAGTGACAAAGCTGAACATGATTTTGGCTATCAACCAATAGTATCCAAAGAAGAAGCTTTTGAAAGAACTGTTCAATGGTTCAAAGAAAATTCTGTTTAGGAAGAGAAAAACTGTTTTTTTTCAACTAACAGAGACATTTTGTATGCAATATTTAAATATACAGTACGATAGAGGTATATTACAAATAAAAAACAAAAACGGTGTTAATATGGGCAAAATTGGAAAAATGATATTTAATCTAATTTTCTTAGGTCTATTCGGATCATGGTTTACTTTTACCATCTGGGGAATTGTTCAATGGAATAATCCTGCAAGCTTCATATCAAATAAAACAGCAATATCTCTTCTCTATGTACCCTTATTCATAGGAATGTTTATTCTATTCGTAATATTGGGCATTATTGTTGGTGCATCAGGTAAGAAGAAGAAAGATGAAGAAAAGAAAGACTTCATTCCTAAAGATATTAAGGACAAATTCGGTAAATTCTTTGATAAAACTGGAACATCTAAAGAAGGTGAAGAATTCGCAGACCAAATTCCTAAAGAAATTAAGGACAAATTCAACGACTTCTTTAAGAAGATGGCTGAAGAGAATAAATGAAGTTTTAGAAATTCTTTAAAATGGTCAAGTTCATTTATCTTGAATAGAATGAACTTACCAGCTGAATTTGAAGTAAAAATAGATGACTTAACTATTGAGAAAAGAGATTATCAGCTGTCCGCAGTTGGAGAGATAATTGAAGTCCTTCCAGATAGGTCAATTCTGTTAAACTATCCCTATGGAACAGGTAAAACAATTATCACCCTCTTATCCTTTTTAGCAATAAAGATGCAAAAAGAAAATGCTAAGTTTATCTTTACATCAGCTCGAGAGGCCGCAGGTTTACGTTGTCGTCAAGCTTTAGAAATGGGTAAAAAATTTGGCTATATTGAAGGTTTAGGTTATCTCTACGACCCTACAGGTAAGGGATTGAGTCTTAGACAGAAGAGTAAAATGTATGAAGCTTCAACTGTCATATTTTCACCCATTACAGCCCTTATGAACGACTATTTTGAGATTAAAACCAAGTTGAAGATAAACATTCTAGAGAATATTGATATCTGCGTAATTGATGAAGCTACAGATGTTCTAGCTAGAGATATGTCAGGATTCAGATTAAGCAAATATTTTGAGATGTTATTCAAAGTAAGAGAAAAGGGTAATAAGTTTCCTATACTTGGATTAACAGGTACAAGAGACAAACACAAAGCAAATGCAATTTTACGTTTATTAGGGAAAGAAACTTTGATGATGCAAAGACTCGATCTTTCACCTTATGAGACAGTTACTAAAATCCACAATATTAGAAGAGAAGATTATATCAAGATTGATAAAGAAATCTCAACTCAGCTTACCAAACCAATTGATACAATACAGAAGATTCTTGATCCAAAGCTTTCTCGTTTGGAAATCATCAAATTGTCTTATAGCGGAGTTTTAGAAAGATTAGAAAGATTGAATCAATTTCCAGCAAAGCTTGGAAAATATGAAGTCAAAGATGCAGAAGCAAAAAATAATCTAGCAATAGCCTTTAGAAGACTATTCAAACTGAGTCATTCTAGGTTATTGCTTTTAGAATCAACACCAGGAGAATTTCTGAAATATATTGAACTGGATGAAAACAAAGATATCTTCAAGAACATTCTAGAACCCAGTAAAGAATTGATTACATACAGAGTAGATTTACCAAAATATGAAAATCCAGAAGAAAAAGTAACCAGAGCTTTAGTACAGCCCAAAATCTATACAGCAATTGACATTATCCACGAACATCTTTTCAGAGGAGCGCATGTTCTAGTCTTTACTAGATATCTTGCTCTAGGAAATTATCTTGCAAGATTGTTACAAAACCTAGGGTTCCCAGAAGTAAAGTATCTCTCTGGACAGAGTACAGAAGATACTCGTAGGATTGTTCTCAAGAATTTTGATGAAGGAAATGTAAATGTGCTTATCTTTACACCTTTGGGAGGAAGAGGTCTCAATCTTGAAGCTGCAGATGTAGTCATCCACCTAGATATTACAACAAATATCGATGATATGATACAAAGAAGAGAAAGGGCAAGAGGATGTTTAGAATATGTTCTCGTTCTAGAGGAGACTAGCGAAGAAGGAAAGATTAAGGATTACAAGAAACTAATTGGCCAGGATAAGGAAGATGAGGAAGGGGGAGAAACAACTGAAGAAACAACTGATGAATAATTATTTGTACCTTGTTTCTAATTAACAAAAAAGAAAAGAACTAGAAAGAGAATAATGTAGTAATGATAGAGGAATTAATTAAGGAAATCGGTAAAAATCTACGAGATCAGAACTTAACTTTATCTGCAGCTGAATCATGTACCGGTGGATATATCTCTCATAATATTACTAATACTGAAGGGAGTTCAGATTTCTTTGAAGGAGGGTTTGTAACTTATAGTAAAGCATCCAAAATTCGTGACCTCAGATTGGATTTGGAGATTTTAGAGCACTATGGAATCTACTCTAAAGAAACCGCTGAAGCAATGGCAGATGCAGTTAGAAGAATCTTTGGAACATCAATAGGACTATCTACAACAGGGATTGCACCACCAGGAGATAAGCAAGCAACAGAGAAGACTGGAAAACTAGTAATTGGGGTTTCTACTAGGAAGGGAACAAACAGTGAAGAAGTATTTGTACAAGCAGAAACAAGACAGGATTTTAAAGAAGAAGCAACTAAAAGAGCTTTAATTTTTCTAAAGAAAGAAATAGAAAAACAAAAATTGTGAAGGATGTTTGAAAACTTCCTTATTACACAAATATGTTTCCTTTATTGAATAAAGCTTGAGGATCCAAGACGTTTTTAACATCGCGCATCTGATTAACGCCATCTTCTCCATACATTATTATCAAATATTCAGCTTTGATTTTGCCAATACCATGCTCAGCAGAAACTGAGCCACCAAACTCAACGGCTTTCTCAGCGAATTTTTTGTAGAGCTTCTTACCTAGTTCTAGCTCCTCAAGATTTCTGGGTAGGATATTAACATGAACATGAGAATCGCCTATATGGCCCCAAGTTGCACTTTCAAGATTATGTTCTTCTAATGAGCTACGATAGAGATTCATCATTTCTCTGAAATGCTCATGCTCAACAGACATATCAGTTCCTAGTTTGTGAATTCCAGGATACTCATTTTTTCTCTTAGCTATTATAGCATTGACAGTTTCAGGAACAGCATGTCGCATAACTTTAAGATTTTCTCGTTCAACTTCATCAAATGCTGACCAGCATGAATCAATTGAAGAATTACATTCACTAGCGATTTCATCTAGTTTTTCAATTATGTCCTCAAGAGTTTCTTCACTATAAACAACTTCAAAGAAAATTGCAGTTTTAATTTCAGGAGGTATTGTTTGAAGATTAGCTAATGCGGGATTTGTATCTTTTTTGCTTTTCAGGAGATTAAATGAGTGTTCATCGAAATATTCCATGTATTCAATAATTAACTCATCATCAACTCTAAGTTTCTCAACAAAAGAAATTGCATCATTTTCTGAAGTGAAGAACATTACATTTGGTAATCCTTCTACTGTTGGAACTATCCAAAGATCAACTTCTGTTATAAAACCAAGCATTCCTTCTGTACCTATGAAAAGCTCAATTACATCCATACCAGGTTTTGAATAGAAACCTGCTGCATTTTTTGCTTTTGGCATTTGATAGGTTGGAATGGTGACCTCTAGTTTTTTATCACTTGTCTCTATGATGAATTTACCATCTTCTGCACTGCATTGTCCTCTAGTCATATCAAGAATTTCACCATTAGCTAAAACAACTCTCATACGTTTTACCCAGGGTCTCATTGCGCCATATTTGAATGATCTTGCACCGGATGCATTAGCTGCAATAGCTCCCCCAACAGCAGCTGACATCTCAGTAGGATCTACAGCAAACATGTATGTTTCTGGGTCTTGTTTGAATTTGTCTACCCAGTTTGTATCACCAATATTCTGTTGTTCTTTGAATTCTTTGTGTTTAATCACATCTTCCATCGCATCAAGAGTTATACCTGGTTGAACTCTTACAAAGTATTTCTGTTTAGTTTCATCATACCCAAAACCAAGCACATTTATCATATCATCTGTTGATACAACAGCTCCACCAAAAGGAACAGCACTCCCAACGATTCCTGTTCTACCACCAGAAATTGTTATGGGTATTCCTTGGCTTTTCATCTTCTTAACGATAGTAATAACTTCAGCTTCATTCTTAGGAAAGAATAATAGTTCAGCAGATCCTCCTGCTAACTTCGATTCATCAATTATATAATCGGGATGTTTTGAAGAAATGGTTTCGGAGCCCTCAACCTTATTAATGGAGTCATAAGGACTTCCCTCTCTTTTCTCAGTAGTAATTACGCTTGTCCCCAAATGTGTCACAGCCGTACGCACTGTTTTTGTCCATTTCAACAGAAAAAGCATAAAAACCTTCACATTCTTATAAAAAATAGAGAACATGACTATAAGAAAATTAACAAAACAAGAATCAATAGATCTTGTAATAGGAGCAAAAATTTTAGCTTGTGGGGGAGGAGGTAGTGAAACTAATGCCTTGGCAAATATCAATAGAATATATGAAAGTGGCATGAATTTTACAATTGCAGATTTGGACGATTTCAAACAGGATGAATATGTTTGTATAATAGGAATGGTGGGAGGCGGCATTACCGAGGAGGACAAACTACTAGTCAAAGATCGGGAAATTGTTCAGAAAAAGCCAATGATTACGGCTATCAGAGAATTGGAAAAGTTTCTAGATATAGAATTCAGTGCGTTCGTTGCAACTGAACTTGGACCGAATAATAGTGTTATTCCAATGATGGTAGCAGCAGAAATGGGAAAAGTAGCTATTAATGGAGATTGTTGTGGAAGAAGTAAACCAAAAATCTCAATTAGTACAACAAGAGTTGCGTGTATTCCTATAGCACCATTTACAATAGTAAATCAATATGGGGATATACAAATCGTAAAAGAGACCATTGATGACGTAAGAGGAGAGCTGATTGCTAGAAATGCATCTAGATTATCTGGTGGTTCAGCAAGTGTGGCTAGATGTCCTATGAGAATAGAGGAAGCTCAAAAAGCTGTTATTCCAAAAACCTACTCATTAGCTATTGAATTAGGAAAGAATGTTAGGGAGGCTAATGAAAAGGGACTTAATCCAATTGAATCAATTAGAAGTACATTACCAAATGCAGAACATGTTTTCTCTGGAAGAGTAAAACTGTTCTCCAGAGTTGAAGAGGGAGGTTTCACAGCGGGAGAAATAATAGTAGAATCATCTATGAATGCCGGAGTTAATCTAAAAATCTGGTATCAGAATGAATATCTTCTTTCATGGATTAACGACAAACCATATGTGACTTGTCCTGATGGTTTCTATATAGTAGACACAAAGACAGGTTTAGGTCTTTCACCATGGGAAGAGGATTTCAATGAAGACAGAAAAATATCCGTTTTTGTTCAGGATGCTCCAGAAATCTGGAAATCAAAAATAGGATTGAATATTTTTGGTCCAAAGGCATTTGATGAAAATTGGCAAGATTACAAAGAGTCCAGCTCCTTTTCCTGAAATCTTGCTAAGTTCAGATGGGTGTAATCATGAATGAATAGGAGTAATCAACATTCTTTTTCAGTTTATATTTATCATGAACTGTTGGAAATGCAGGTAAATCCCCACCTACTCCTCTCTGTTTATAATCAATGTTGAAAGTAATTTCTTCTCGTCTAGGAAGCTCATGAATATGTTCTGCTTTTTCTAAATCCTCCAAAGTATAAGGCCAAGCACTGAAATTCAGGAAGTTTCCTTCCACATCAGTTACTTTGAAACCTTTTCCTTCACTATCTGTAACACTTACCCACCTAACATCTGTTCTATTTCCATTTTCTTGTGGATAAACATAATCGTGAATTAAATCTTCTACCTTTGCTGAATAAAGACCTACAGCTGCACCTGTTTTACGATCCTCGTAAGTTTCATGGGGTCCTCTTCCAAACCATTTGAAATCGACTAATTCTTTGTTAAGAGTAGTTTGCATTCCTAATCGAATTAACTCTTTTGAAGGAGTGAAGTCAACTTTTATCTGAATTGCACTTCCTGTAATTGTGTACTCTAGACGATAATTTGTTTTGCCTTTTGGAACTTTTATTTCAACAATCACAGAGAGAATTTTCGAATCGATAAAATCGTAGAAGATATTATCAACTTGCATTCTACTAGATGCTTTTTTCCAAGGGTTTTCTGAGATTAGTTTGCTTAGAAGAGGGAAAGTATAACTCACTACTCTCTTAAGATTATCATTATCAATTGGAGCTCTCCAGAAATTAGGTACTATCGGTGATGTAATCAGTTGCCGGTTTTCTACTTCAAAAGAGGTAATAAAGCCTGTATTCTTACTAATTATAACTGTGAACTTCTCGCTCTTGGCTTTGATTTCTTCATCATTTTCTTGTATCTCAAGGTTATGTGTTTTGTCAAAAACATATACTTTCTTCAAGCCTTCAAATGGAACCAAAAATTGTTCCCAAGCTACCAGATAACCTTTCCTTACCCAAGAAGTTGCCTTATTAAGTTTAAACTGAATCATCAGGTGATACTCGTTACTATCTGGTTTTTTGGGCTTCAGAAAAGGAATCTTCACCTTTTTACTAGACAAAGGTTCTATTTCTGGAATTTCAATTGAACCTTTTTTAGTTGTTTTACCATCTTTGGACAGTACCCAATTAAGTTTCAAGTCCGCCAGATTCATGAATCGATTTTTGTTGTGAATTTCAAAAATACCATCTAAAATCTGAACAGGAGTGATTGAAACATTCTGATAAACTTTCTTAACTTCAAATAAAGATGGATTGGGAGAACGATCTGGACGGACAATCCCATTAATACAGAAATTAGATGAATTTGGTTCATCTCCAAAATCCCCGCCATAAATCCAATATTGTTCTCCGTTTTCAGAATATCTTCTTAAGCCTTGATCTACAAAATCCCAGATGAAACCGCCTACACAGCTTGGATATTTCTCAAAAACATCCATGAATTCTTGAAAATTACCTAATGAATTACCCATTGCATGGGCATATTCGCAGAGAATAAAGGGTTTATCAGCGTACACTTTTGGAGAGATAGACCCATTAGGAAATCTGTACTTAATCCTTTTAAGTTCTCCAACCTCTTCTGATTTCTGAGGAGAGAAATACATGACACTAAAAACATCAGAGACCTTCAAATCGAGATCGTTTTCATAGTGAAAGGGTCTTGTTGTATCAATTTCCGAAGCTGCTTCCTTCATTTTATAGAATGGTTTACCAAAGCAAGCTTCATTCCCCAAAGACCACATAAATATTGAAGGATGGTTTTTGTTTATTTCAACCATTCTTTCCATCCTATCTACAGCTGATTTAGACCACTTATCGGACAGTTTAGTGCGGAGATATAACATACCTAGAAATCCATGAGTTTCAACATTAGCTTCATCTAGAACATAAAGACCGTATTCATCGCACAAATCATAAAATCTAGAATCAGCAGGATAGTGACTAGTTCTTACAGCGTTGATATTATTCTGTTTCATTATTTTTATATCTTCAACCATTTGCTTGTAAGGGACGGTATAACCACTGTCCTGATCAAAATCATGATGGTTTACACCTTTAAAAAGAATTGATTTGCCATTGATGAATATTTGACTCGCCTTAATTTCAACTTGACAAAAACCATATCTACTAGACAGATACTCTAAAGTTTCCCCATTATCATCCTTAAGAGATAATAACAGATGGTATAGATTTGGTGTTTCTGCTGACCATTTATTTGGATTTTTTATTTTTGTTTCAAACTCTATAATTTCGTCGTTTCCAGGAAAAGCATCTATCTCTTTTGTTATTGCTGGACTTTGTGGAACTTCATCTAAGTTCTTATCAAGCAAAGCTACCTCAAATGTAGGTCTGAGAAATGTTGAATCACTGAAATTCCTTAATTTAATCCTCAATTTGAGTATGGCATCTCTGTATATGGCATCAAACTGACAGGAAGCAAAATAATCCATAATATGCACTTTTGGTGTAGAATACAAGAATACTTCTCGATAAATGCCACCAAGAAACCAAAAATCTTGATCTTCGAGATAAGACCCATCAGACCACTTGTATACCTCAACAGCAATCCGGTTTTTACCTCCCTTGAGAAACATGGTTATGTTAAATTCAGCTGGAGTCATAGATCCTTGACTATAACCAACTTCTTTTCCATTAATCCACAAATAAAAAGCAGATTTAACTCCTGCAAAATGAATGAAAACTTCTCGATTATTCCAACCTTTAGGGAGAGAAAAATTCCTTATGTAAGAACCTACAGGTGTTTCTTTCTTATCAATATTGGGAGCTCTTCTCTTTCGAAGATTTGGTGGGTAACTCTGAGCTAGATAATAAGGCATGCCATAACCTTGTAGCTCAAAAGTTCCTGGAACGTTAATTTTATCCCAATTAGATGAATCATAATCATCCTCATAAAAATTATCAGAACGTTCGTCGTATTTAGATACCCATTGAAATTTCCATGAACCATTAAGAGACAGAAAGTATGGTGATTTCTTATTCTTTATTACTGATTCTTTATCAGGATAAGGAATGGTTTTAGCGTGCCCTTTTTCTTTATTGATACTAATAACGGTTTCATCTTCCCAATCAAGAAGTTCTGTCATTGAATGGTTATTGTTTCCTTAATTGATAACTTTTCTGTTAAATAAAAAATGAAAGGAGATTGAAAATAATCTACCTTATTGCATCGATATCTCCAGTACCAACATCTAAAATGAATGTGAGTTGTCCCATACCACCTTGGCTTATAGAGTCAGTTGGGATATCAATGGTACCAGTGCCAACAGAAGCAGTAAATAAAGTTCCAATATCAGAATCCAAATTAAGAATTAAGTCAATGTCTCCCGTTCCTATATCAATTGTAAATGTATGATCAGTTAGAATACTTACTTGAGTCCAGTACAGATCAATTGAACCAGTGGTTGTGCCAATAACAAAATTCAGTCCGTCTTTGAAAAGAACTTCATCGAAATCAAAATTAATACTACCAGTTACAGCTGATGCAGAGAATGTTGAAACGTTTACTAAAACACTGTCGTAAAGGTCAATTTGTATATCCCCTGTAATTACACTAACTAGAAAATTGGATGAATTCAAAATAGTATTCTGATGAAATTCTATGTAAATACTACCTGTAGTGGCAGTGATTGTAAAAACATCTAAATCAAGTAAAACATTTTGATCACAGGAGAATGCAATTGTACCAGTTGTTGTAGAAATTAAACCACTTCCTGTGACTTGAGTTGCATCAGCAAAAATAACTTCAATTGATCCTGTAGTGCATGTAATAGATTCAATGTCCACATTAGTATTAGCTTGTTCAGTAATTACCGTTATATCTCCTGTTGTAGCATCTAGATCGAGAAATAGATTTGCTCTATAATCTATTTGCATGTAAATATCGTGATTAAAGCGATAATCTACTTCACTTGGATTTGCAATTATATATTCCAGATAATATGAGCCATTCAGACCTTCTGTTATATTCCAATAATTTGCTTCACTAGGATATTGTTCTACTAGATCTTTGGGACCTCTTACTGTATTCTCTATTTCTACAAGATTGTCACTTGACATAACATCTGAAATCAAAAATAAGCTTGCTGTTATTCCATCAAAATTAACATATACATCTGGATTACTATATTCCGTTGGAAATTCCTCATATGTACTTAGAGTTCCATAGGTCACATAGTTTATTCCAGTATTTTCAACAATCAACCAGATACCGAGACCTACTCCAGTGAGTATTAGAGCTCCACCAACGAGAAATCCAATCAAACTACTTGTTTTCATAGTTAGATTAGGATGATATTCCTATAAATAACTAGCCAATTCAAATTCTAAAGAAAATAAATCAGATATTGTCCCAGATAAGTTTAAGTCAACGATTCTACCCAAAGAGGCCCAATTGCTGTTACTCTACCTCTACTACAAAGTATCCTGATAAAATAGTAATCTACTCCGTTTGTATTTAGTGAAGCAGGATTGATTGGAGTTTCAGATTCCTCATTTACATAATATTCCCCATTAATCAGAATACTTCCATCATATGATGCTCCAGTAATAGTTGAATTGTCATTAAAAGTCAATTCAGTAACTGGAACATCGATGAATTGTTCTCTCCATAAAAATCCATTTTTGAAAATCTGAACAGTTGTCCCCCAGTCAGGATCTCCTAACCAAGGACTAGCTGCTTGTAACATTGCAGATTGAGGAGCACCGTCCTGAGCTAAAAGTACTTTTATTTCTCTGTTACTTGTAGCGTTAGAAACAAACACAGTTGAGTCATCTTGACCAACAATCACATTATTAATGCTAAATTGGATATAAGGACGACCAAAATCAGAATTAGAAATTACTCGACGGCTGTAATAAGCATCAAAAACACCTTCTCGAGTCAGCTCACTAACAAAAGCACCTGTAACTCCACTAGGGTATATTTTTGAAACACGTGAAAGAAGATAAGTATAAGGATACTGATGCCCTATGAAAGCTCTAGTATGAGAAAGGGAGTGACCTAATTTACCATCATGAGAATCACCATTTGCCACTAAACTCAAGCGTAAACCCATCATCAGGGCTTCATTAACAGAGCTACCATTAATTCGATATGAAGGTGCGTCAACTGCACCAACCACACTCCATGGTGAATGAGGGTTAACTAAGCTACTTCCATGAATAGAAAAAACCTCACCTAAACGGATATAATTAGGATAATCAAAACAGATAGGCCATTCTTGAATAAACTGTTTTACAACGGTATGATGTGGAAACGCTAGAGCCATACTTCCTGTAGTAGAAGTGAATCTATCTATTTCAGTCCATAGATCTTCTGGAGTTTTTTGTATATCAGCACTGATATGAGCTAGTTCTGAACCTGAGAAAATCCATGTGAGATGACCCCAATTATCATATGAAACATGAGGAGCACTACCACTTGTCCATTCAACTCCTTGAATAGCAACAAATTTACCTGGTTCATTCGCTCGATTGGTTGCTTTTTCTAACGCAGAATAACCATTATCCAAATGCAAATATTCACCATGGTCTGTTAATGATGCAAAATCCAAACGAGCGATATAACGTGCATAATTATAAACTTCGTTGGGTAGTCCTCCACCATCAGAATAAAGTGAATGTGAGTGACAATCGCCCCAAACTAATTTGTAAATGAAATTATCCATCACAATTGGATTGCTCCAGTAGACTCTTCCTGTTAACGTATCTGTAACCAAAATGTAATGAAACCCTTCAGTAGATATTGAGAAGGAGAATTCTTGTACACCAACATTGATTTTATCGAAATTAGATGAATTAGGCATATTATAACTAACAGAAATATCTGGTATAAGTTCGAATGTGCTTAGATTGTATGATACTATTGAGAAGTTAATTGATCCTTTATACTTCATACTAATTCTTTCAAATTGATCCCAAACTTCTACTACTAAATCACCTTTTTCTCCAACGTTTAGAGTTGAAGGTGTATGCACCCAAAACATGTTTGGTTTATGATTGAACATTACTCCTAAATCAACATTGAAAATCCCCCAAATTATGAAAGGTGTAATTGTAAGAACAATCATCAAGGTTTTTGTTTTCCGTTTTATTTCTTTTTTGTTCACCTTTCTTACCTCCAAACTGTAAAGAACAATGCAATCTGGATAACTATGTTTAATGTAACTGTCAGTACACCCAGAATTCTCCAAATCTTTGTTTTTCCTAACCATAAGACCAGAACAGCAAAAGCAATTCCTATAATGTTGAAGAAGTATAGAGCAGATGCTAATACTGACATTAGAAACAATGCTGATAGCATAATATGATCAATATAATTCAATTTCTCTTTCTTGAACGGATTAACTTTTTTGAAAATCCATTCCACAATCATCCAAGAAGAGCTTAATGCTAGTACGCTAGCTACAAGTACAATAAATATCTGAATGAGCACAACTGGAATATTCGGTGCTCTAATGAAGTAAAGCCATGTTGCTGAACTAGCAACCATTACCATACTAAGGGAAATGCCAAGTGTAGATGCAAGTACGACAAAGAAAAAACCTATACTCACTTTTCTTACTGAAATATCATATTTGGAGAAATCAAAAGCCATTATTAGTCTTCACCTTAATTTCTTAACATATTATTATTATATGAAACCTAAAAAGCTTCTTCACAAACTAATTGTTGATATTTTGTAGTGAAAGTAATTACAATCTCTTTAAATTTTAATTACATGTTGAAAAATAGGCTTTGAGTTTGTATAGGGGATGTCTCTTTAACAATACTCGGTGATATTTTGACCGCTAATTTAAAGAAAAATGACGGCTTTTTTGCCAATCTATTAGAAGCTTACAAACAAGCAATAGTTCTACTAGTGATGTTAATAGTCTATAATATTATTCCTGCTGGAATAGCGTTTCTAGGCTTTTATCTAGCTCACGGATTTGATTATACTGCTTTCATAGCACAAGTAATGGTTTTAGTTGCAAACCCATTAGCTATTACAACCTTTCATTGGGGGTACTTCCTCATATTAGGGGGACTAGTTTTAGCAATAGTTAATTTTGGTGCTGCATTTCTATTTACAGCTTCCAGAAATGACAGAATTGCTAAACTATTAAGCATAATCAAAGCACTAATTGCAGCTTGGGGAATTCTTCTCCAATTTGCTATAATAATTGCATTTTTCGTTGGCATCTACTTCGCATTAGTTTATGCTGGAGTACCAATATTAAACGTGATTTTGCTAGCTGGAGCTGGAGCTGTAGCGGGGATATCTATCCTTGGAATGATATTCAGAGTTATAGATTATTCACTTGGATTAGAGTAGGAATATGTTCTACTCTCATTTCTCTATTTTTTCATCAAAATAAAAACGAAATTATCTATCAATTGTCTTTTTCGACAAAAGTAATTTTCTCTATTTTCTTTTCACAATTAGGACAATTATAGTTATCAGCAGTCCAGCTTGCTAAGTGAGAACGATGAAACTCGTGCATACAAGGTTCCACAATTGCTTTTTCTTGTTTATCTAGAATCACTTCTTTACAGATGGAACAGATATGCTTTGAATCTGTTTCAACACCCTCTATTTCTTCATGTTGAATTTTAACAGGAGGATCAATCTTATCTTCTCTCCTATATTTGTAACCTAGAAACGAAATTACGAAACCAGGTAATGGACCAAAAACTATAGCAACAATAACTGGAATGTGTATAACTGGTTTTATTCCCAAAACAGCAAAACCTACTATAAAACCTGCAAATAGCGCCCCAAAAATTACAGATAGAAGTAATAGAAGGCCTGCAGAACTTGTAGCATAACACCTAAAAGTACAATAGGCAGTGGTTTTGAATGTCCAATAAACATTAACTGGACTTTTTCCACAAAAGGAACATTTTTTGCTTTTCAAATCCATATGCATAAGAAAATCATGTGTATATAAGTTTTTTATTACTATTATAGAGACATTGGTCTAGGAAAAAAAATGACTTAAGAGAAAAAAACAATTATAGGAATTAAAATTGCTTCTTATTGAAAACAAATATCCCCAAAGCCAAAATGATGACTGTTGCAGCTAGTCCAACGCCTATTGAAAAGATCAATGGATCAACATTTTCTAGAAAGTACCCTGGTAAAATAGCCATCACTGACATCTGTTGACCTAGATAAATGGACAAAATTACCGCCATTGCAACAGATTTTACTAGCATACCTATCACCAAACCTGCTGCACAAGCTATAGACATTGCAGATAATGATATCAAAAGATTCTCAAAGGAAAAACGAATAATCTCTTTAAAGATTTCAGATGGGAGTGAACTTTGAATTAGGTCAACAATAATACCAGAAGTAAAACTCAATAGAGCTGCTATTATGAGAGAGAACATAAATGCGATATATTTGGCAATGACAATATGCCATCTTTTTACAGGTCTAATTAGAAATAAAGCATAAACATTTGCGTTTATTTCGTTAGCCATAGTACTGCTCAAAATTACTGCGGCAAGTAAACCACCTATACTAGCAATAACAATCCCCGAAAACAAAGTCATCGGAAAATCTCCTTGAACAGGATTTAGATAATGCATTATTATGACCACTAAAGGCATACCTACCCAAAGAGCTATCATTGTTTTTGATTTAACATACCCTCTAAATTCGTCCCAAAGTAATATGAACAAACTTTTCAAGCAGAATCACCCTCCATAACATACTTTAGATAAACCTTCTCTAAAGACGGTTTAAGATAGTTAAAATTATGTATAATTATCTGATTGCTAACAAAAAAGTCCATTAGTTGAATTAATCCTTTTTCTAGGTTCACATCTGGAATAAACATTATTATAATTTGAGTGGAATCAAATTCATCAGCCACAGCAGTATCAACTAAAGACAAAGATTCTATTTGTTTGATCTTCTTACCAATATTAGGACTGGTTACTTCTACACCATCTCCTCCCATTAGTTCTTTCTGCAATTCCTGGGGTTTTCCAACTTTTGCTAAACTACCTTTATTTATGATTCCAATTGAAGTAGCAATATCCTCAACATCATCAAGAATATGTGAGGAAAAGAGAATGGTCACATTAGTTTCCGATAATTCTTTTATAATTTTCTTCAATTGCCATCTGCTTGTAGGGTCTAAACCAGAAAGAGGCTCATCGAGAATCAGAATGGGGGGATTATGAAGTAATGCTTGAGCGAGTTTAAGCTTCTGTTTCATACCACTTGAAAGATGCTTAATCTTTCTTTTACGAGCATCAGGTAAACCTACTATTTCCAAAACTTCAGGAATTCGTTCGACTAAATCTACTTTGGTCATTCCAGATAAACGTCCAAAAGTAACAAGAGCATGATCAACTGTTCTCCACTCTTGAAAACCCACATCTTGAGGTAAATAACCTATTAGTCTGTTAATGTTAGGATTTTCTGAAGGAAGTTGGCCATTAATTTTCACATCACCAGAATGATTACTTATAAGACCAACAAGTATCTTTAAAGTTGTAGTTTTCCCAGCCCCGTTTGGACCGATGTACCCGAAAATTTCCCCTTTGTTTATCCCAAATGAAGCATTCTTTAACGCTTCAATAATTCCGTAGTTTTTTGATACATTAATTAATTCTATTACTGGAACAGTTTCTCCTTTAGACATAATGTTCAAACCTTAGTTTACACTAAGAATCTTCTATAAAAACAATTGTAAATGGATTTTTTCTTCTTACTGCAAAATCAATTCAATTGATTTAAATCATTGAATTGTTAATAATATCACAACTTTTCTACCGAAGATTTATAATTTCTTGAATAAAGATACCCATGTGATTTCTGAGGAAGAAGTAGAACTTAAAGTCGATTCTTTACTAAAAGAATTATCTTTAGAAGAAAAATTTAAACTTATGGTTGGTTATTTCAGATTTCAAACTAATACCATACCTAGATTGGGGATAAAAACATTCAAAATGACGGATGGACCCTTAGGTATTTCACAACATTCAAGTTTTCTTAGAAAGAACACTTATTTTCCAGCAGGAATTAATCTTGCGGCATCATGGAATCGCAAGTTAGCACATAAATGTGGAGAAGCGATAGGAAGAGAAGCTAGAGCTATTAACAGACTTTGTGTTCTTGGTCCAGGAATCAATATAAATCGAACACCCTTCAATGGTCGTACTTTTGAGTATTATAGTGAAGATCCTTACCTGAATAAGGAGATAGCTATCCCGTTCGTTAAAGGAATACAGAGTCAAAGAATTGCTGCTTGTCCCAAACACTATGTTGCTAATAACCAAGAAACTAACAGACATACAGTCAATTCAGAGATCGATGAAAGAACATTATATGAAATTTACTTGCGATCATTTAAGGAAATTGTAGAAGAGGCTGATCCCTGGACAATTATGACAGCTTATAACCGCGTAAACTCTGAATATGTCAATGGAAGTTCCAAACTTCTAAAGTCTACTCTTTTTGAGAAGTGGGGGTTTGGTGGATTTGTAATGACTGATTGGTGGGCAACTAGAGAAAGAGATATAGCTCAACCCACTACAGAAGAAGCTGTTAAAGCTGGTTTATCAATAGAAATGCCCATTCCAATTCTGTATGAAAAAACAAAATTACACAAAGCATTTACTGAAGAAAAAATAACTCTAGAAGATATTGATCATTTGATTAAAAGAATACTAAAAGTTTATGCAAAAGTAGGAATGTTTGAAGATGAAAAAAATCTTCCAAAAGGAGAAAGAAATACTAAAGGACATCAGCAATTAGCAAGAAAAATATCAGAAGAAGGGATTGTACTATTAAAGAATGGGAATAATTTACTTCCACTAGATATAACAAAAATGCAAAAAATTGCAGTTTTAGGACCCAATTTGAAAAAGAAATTTGGAAAATTTTTAAGTGGTGGTGCTGCAGCTGTTTCTCCACCATATGAAATTACGCCGCTTCAAGGATTAAAGGAGAAATGCAAAGGAAGAGTAAAAATCATTAAAGATCCTTCTAAAGCTGATGTTGTTCTTTTGTTTATGGGTTTGAATCATGATTCCCCATCAAGTCTATTTAGTGATAAGACAACTAAAAGCAAAGAAGAACAGGGAAATGAATCAGAAGGGATAGATAGAAGCGAACTAGGTTTAAATGCCTTCCAAACTCAGCTAATCAATGAAACTGTTAAAACCAATCCTAACACAGTAGTGATATTAATCAACGCTAATCCTGTTTCAATGGATGAATGGTTAGACAATATTCCTGTCCTTGTAGAAGCTTGGTATCCAGGAATGGAGGGGGGAAGAGCTATAGCTAATGTTCTCTTTGGTGATGTAAATCCATCAGGAAAACTTCCACTTACTTTCCCAAAAAGAATTGAAGACTCTCCAGCACATAAATCTACAAAAACCTTTCCTGGAGAGAATCTCCATACACATTACGAAGAGGGTATATATGTTGGGTATAGACATTTTGAGAAAAACGAAATTGAACCTTTGTTCCCATTTGGTTTTGGTTTATCTTATACAACATTCAGATTCGAAGAAGTTAGCTCAGATAAAAATACCTTGATGTCAATTGATGACTATTTGGAACTAAATGTCTCAGTTACTAATACAGGAGACAGAGCAGGAAGTGAAGTTATACAAGTTTATTCAGATGATGTAAAAACTACTGTAGACAGACCAATCAAAGAACTGGTAGGATTTGAGAAGGTATACTTAGAGAAAGGGGAAACAAAATCTGTAAAAGTAATTGTAAAATCCAAAGATTTAGCATTTTATGATGTGGAGACAAAAGATTGGAAAGTAGAATCAGGTGATTTCATACTTCACATTGGAAACTCATCAGACTCAATACAACTTCAGAAAAAAATCACCTACAAATCCTGATAATTTCACGTTTAA
>JAUWJS010000081.1 GCA_030607575.1 Candidatus Heimdallarchaeota archaeon
CCTCCAAAGAAACATACACACGAAACCTTGGTATTGTTTTTGAATGCTGAAACTAATGCTTCAGATGATACTCTTGAACCCATTTTCACGTTCTTATGGTTTTTATTTTGACAGAATAGACAATCAAAAGAGCATCCATAGAAGAATATTGATAGATTATAATATCCAACTTCCTTCTCGCTTTTATAAGCATATTCAGGGTATCCATTACCTGTTCCAGCAGGGCAAAACCAGGCAGCACAACAATTACAAGGTAAAGGATCAAAATAATAATCCAAAGTTGCTGAATTCTTTGTAGATAACGATACTAATTTACCATTCTTACTATATCTTAAGCCACAATAACTGAGATCATTATCAGAAAAACTGCATTTATGATTACACAAATCACAGGAGAAGGAATCACCTTTTGGGGGATAAAGTGGAAGAGAAAATTTTTCCCTTGCATGTGAATGTGCTTGTTCAATTAAATCTTGAGATTCAGATTCATATTTAGCAAGACATGATTTACAAACACCTAGAGAAGAAGAGATTATCTGCTGTTGATTGCAAATTGTGCAAGTTTGTTGATGATGATGTCTTCTTGGTGGAACGAACATCTGTTGTTATACTATAGGATTCTAAATAGTTAAGTTTACGCTTTTCTGAATAAAACTTATTTATTCAACTGTCTTTATGATTTATGTGGCATTAAGTCCTAGTGTTCACATAATAATTGTGATAATAATCAACTCGGTTCTCTTTTACATAGCTGCAGCAATAATGTGTTCAATTATGTTTAGAAGAGAAGTAAAGAAATGGAGTTGGTTGAATTTAATAATGGCTGTAGTCGCTGCTCTTGCATGGGTATTCGGTGTGAATTTCAACTTTATTGGAAGTGCAGGAGCTATTACTTTTGGAATAATCATATTTCTCATCTGCTGGATAATATGGGTATTAGGTGGAGGGATATCTGAAAGAAGAGCGATGTATGCAACATTTGGTACAATGATAATTTGGTTTGCTCTAAGTTGGATACTTCTAGTAATTCTTTATGCTTTCCAAGTTACTCTATTTAGTCCTTCAGACTTCCCAACCTTAATTGGTTGGTTACCTTAATTCAGCTAAAAAACTTCGAAAATTGATTAAAATCCAAGGCATAGTTCAATCTATTCCTCATTCTTCTTTTTTTGATAATTAAGCCAAATAATTCTTTCCTATTCTCAATCAAATCAGAAATTAAAAATAGAGTTTCTTCGACAATATGCTTGTTAAAGTCACATTCTATTTTATTTGGATGAAATAGATTTTGATCATCTAATTTGACAACCCAATCCATACAAGGACCACCACAATAACTTTGAATATAACAGGTTGAGCACTCTGTTTCTTTGTAGTTGGGTATTTTTTTTCTCAATTTTTCAAGTGCATCTTGAATATTAAAGTCAGAGATTTTAACAGATAAATCATCATAGTCAGGTAGACTTGAACATGGTGATATTTCCATAGCCGAATTTATTGCAAATGCATTTTTCCCAGCTATGCATCTTTCGTTCATCCTTTGCCTTTCAACAATCCGATGAAAATATCGAGCAAAATAATCAGTTGGACCGATTTTTTCAAAAAATAAGAGAAGATCTTCATCATCCAATGAGAGCAGTTTCTTTAAAAACTTGGAAATTTCCAATTTATTGTTCCTTAGGTTTTCTAGTGTCCATGGATATTTTGAATCATCTTTAACTCTTACAGGTCTCAAAGAGATGTAATCAAAATAACTTGAAAACCTAAAGTAAATGTCATAGATATCTTTGATTTTTGAGTGAATAGGTATAATCAAGTTCTTTTCCACATCTAAGTTGAATTTCTCAATGTTTTGAACTACTTTGTTAACTTGATTCTTATTTTCTAAATCAATAGAAACAGTTAGATGCTTGTAATCATTGATAAAATCTACATACTCCTCTGTAACTTGCATTAAATTTGTTGAAGGTAAAAAAAGGAATATAGAGAATTCGTATTGTTTTTTTATTTTATCTATAGAACTTTTAATTCGCTTAAAAAGTTGAAAATTGAGGGTTAATTCTTCAGTAAAACCAATGGAAAAGCCGATAGAACTTGAAAAATTGTTTTCTTTTTTATAATCCAGAATAGGAAGAATTACTTTGCTTATATCTTCAAAATCTAATTTTGAATTGTTCTTTTTTCTCGAATCTTTTGCGTAACAGAACCAACAGTTCAAATTGCAGTCCAAAGATGGATTCACATAAATCTGAGTTATATCTGAGCTTCGATAGGAGTTATTTTTTTGGATTCCTCTCTTCAATGGAACAAAGAAATTCAATTTTCTTAAGAGTTTAATATTTTCCTTTAATTTTTGCAAATAAGAATTATCATTTTTCAAAATTTTCTTCCCTAAAACATGTAAATTCAGTTGTTGATCGAAGAGCTCCTTTGGAATTGAGTTTGGTTCTAAATTCCAGAAAATCTGAGTTGAGCAATCTAATAAGAGACATCTGTCGTTTTTGTGAATTATTCGAAAGCATGAATCGTTTAAATGCATCTTTCTCAACAAACTGATTCGGATTCGGTTCTTTCATCATCACTCTGAAGGAAAGCAGCGATTTTATCCAGGGCATCTTCTTTCTTCAAAAATTTACCTAAAATAGTACCAGAAATTAAATTCTTGATTACCCACCAGTCCTCGTTGTCAAGGTAGATTTCATAATCTCCGCATTGTTCTCTTTCAGACATACTCAGTCAGCTAGTGATTTTGATATCTGTATAAATGGTTTTCTTTTCTCCTTTAGGATTATAATAATGCTTTAAAGTAAGAAGAAGAGATGTTCAGAAGTAATGACTGAATTAAGCTTCAAAGTTTCACTTTGTGGAGAACCAGGAGTAGGAAAAACATCCATTGCTTTAAGACAAGCTCAAGATTCTTTTCCAATTTCTCATCAACCTACTTTAGGGGCCAATTTTCTTATTTGGAATACCACTATAGAGGGTCAAGAAATAAGAATAATTATTGGAGATTCAGGATCACAAGAGAAGTTTCTTCCTATCTTACCTACCTATTTCATGGGTTCTGTCGTTGCTGCTTTAGTATTTGATATAACTAAAAAAGAAAGTTTTGACAGACTAGATTTTTGGCATGAATTATTAAAGGAAACCGTTGGTAATATCCCAGTCGTTATTATAGGCAATAAACTGGATTTGGAGGAATCTAGAGAGGTTACAAAGGAAGAAGCTACTCGATATGCTGAAAACATCGATACAGTTTATTTTGAGGTCTCCGCTAAGGCTAAAGTAAATCTTTTCACAGCTTTCAAAAAAATTGCTACAATCGCAATTGAAAGAAAGCCAATCACTGTAGATTAGCTTTTTTTTGTAACTTTCACAATAATTTACGAAAATTATGTAAAAGTTGAAAAACTCTTCAATTGCATATAGGGTATACTATAATTAAGTAAGAAAAATCTAGCACTTGAAAGATAAGGAGAATTCTGCATGGAAGACATGAGAGATATTTACAATATTCTTGCCTGTGAGCTCTTGGAAAAGGAGTTGGAATTACCCATTCACTTTTTTGAAGCATTGGAAACAGGTGAGTCTACTTCTTCTGTAAATATCAAAAAACAACTATCTGAACTTTTCAAAGAAGTCAAATTTTCTGATTGTTTTAATGAAAAGAATATCATTCTTGAAGGTTTAAAACTCAATTCTTTACCCATTGACAATTTAAAAAGTCAAGGATCTGGAGTTACATTACTTAAAGACAAAGATGATATCTTCATCTTTAATTTGCTTTTTTCATACTTCAATGACATTAATTTGACAAAAGCATCAATTGAAACCAATCGAATTCTGGATGCTTTACAGGGAGTTGTTAAGAGAATTGAACATCAAATCGAGGATGGGATTCTAACTCAAAATAGTTCTTTAGATGAAATAGAAAAAAACCTTGAAATGTTAGGAAGGTTTTATCATTGGCAAATATGTCAAGAAGCAAGTCTTAGAGGGGGAATAGAACAATCTAGCATAACTCCTGTTATAACTTCTGCTTTGTTTATGAACACATTTATTCAGAAAAATTTAGAACAATGTAACGGAAAATGTGGTAGGATATATTCTGATAATAGAGAAGAAAATCTCACAAAATGTGATTGTGGTGGAGAGATAGTTCTAGCACCACCATTGCTCAAAATAGAAAATATTTCTTTCGTTTATCCAGAAAAACTTGATCAAATTGTAATATCAAAAGATGAAGTTTCACCCCAAAAAATATTTGAATTTATCCAGAACTCATTTGTGCCAAGAAGAATCATCCTACTTTTGAATCAACTTTCTGAACTTAAACTTAATAAAAAAATATCAATTCCTTCAATTGCACATTTTAGGATAAAAGATACTAATGATGTAGTTAGAGTTTTTTTTGAATTTGAATGCAAATCAGAAAATGAAATCACTATATTTGCATGCATAACAGACACTCGATATAAATCCTCAAATCTTGTATCAGCAGTATCACTTCCAGTTATTATGAGAGATGTCAAGAATGGCATTTCAGGGGATTTTAACCCAAATAAAGTAATTCAAAGAACAGAATTAAGAGATTGGAAAGTAACTCCCTATGTTAAAGTTCGAGAAATAAAAACTATCGAAAATCTCGAAGGAATTTTTTCTATTTTTGGAGATGTGGTTTAATTGAGTGGAGACATTTTCAATACAGAAGAGCTAAGATATATTTCTAAAGATGTTGTTGAGATAGTAAATGATTTCAGCACTCTTTATTCAAATTTAGAATCAAAAATGCGCCATTTCATTTTAACACAACCTACGTTTCTAAATGAACTTAGAAAAGAACTAAAAACCGAAATTGGGTTCTTATCTCCGCAGAAAAAAGATATGGCTCTGGCAATTTATGGGATCATAATTACTGATGATTTGATCAAGAAATATGAACCTCTGGCTTATGCTGAAGATATTTCAGCTCTACTTGAAGCAACTAATAAGAAAATGAGTTGCACTGATGATGAATTCGTTGGTCTATTGGCTTCCTTTGTAAATTGTATCAAAGCTGTGATGAATTCCTCTAAACACATAATTCATCATTTTATTGAATTGAGTAGTTTGAATATTGAAGATAATATAGTTCAATCTATTCTGGTTTTACGTAACTTTGTGGATGCTCTTACTGAGGCATATCTATATTTTGAAGTTGGGGAATTTTCAATTGATCTGCGCTTTATCGCGTCAATATTCGCTCATGCTTTAGAGAAAATAATTCAAGAAGAAGATTTTGAGAGAATACCCAAACCCACAGGAAAAATCTATCAAAAGATTCTTACTAACTATCCTATAGGGGATAAAGAAGAAATTCTCTTTGATTTAATTCAGTTGAACCTGATTCAACCTTATTATCAAGATTTGAAGGATACCTTTGAAAAACTGATAACAAAGAGAAAGCGAGAACTTGAAGAGAAGTATGCAATTGTAAAAAAAGAGTATCAAAAACTTGATCAAATAAAAATTGACCAAGGAAGAATTGAACAGATACTAGCAGCTATTGAACAAACACTATTTGAAACTTTAAAACTTCAGAGAGAATTGACAGAAATAAAGCGTCAAAATCTCGAGAAAAACATAGAGAGAGTTCTGAAGAGATTAGCAATTGAAGAATTTGGAGTTCAAGATATAGCAGATCAACAGAGATATATGCAATATTTGCTTGAAACGTGGTTCAGTATTTTTGAAGAATATCCTCAAATGGCGTTACCAATTATAGACATTCGTCAGTATGCAAAATTCGTATCTGATCCTCATGTGTATATTGAAGAAAACAAGGAAACGATTATTCAACAATTGAAATTCAAAATACGTAGATCAACTAAAGGAGAAAGATTTACTCCAAGTAATCTAGGCAATGCTTTTGCAATAATCTTATTCGAATCTCTTTCTAATCCAACGGTTCAATCACTGTCCTTTGACAAGAAATAGGTAGTAAGAAATGAAAGAAGTCATTCAATATAGGGAACTATTAAATTTCGCCGAATATCTTGATTTAGAAGATATTCAACGCGATGTTTGGAAAATGCCAGATGTTGAGCTAGTCCCAAAGAGACTAATTTATGCAACTCTGAAGAGTGGAGGTGTAGTTATTGGTGCATACCTACAAGAAGAACTTGTTGGTTATACTTGGGGGTGGGTAGGAAATTTGGAACCTTACGGTGTTTTCGTTTATTCCCATCACAACGCTGTTAGAGAGAAATATCAAAATCAAGGGATTGGACTTCAGCTCAAATTAGAGCAAAGAAATTGGGCATTGAAAAACGGATATAAGCTTATCAATTGGACTTTTGATCCATTACAATCAAAAAATTGTTATTTAAATTTACATAAGCTTGGTGCTACTTGTGCAACGTATAGCGTAAATTATTGGGGGGAGATGAAAGATGCACTCAATGTAGGACTGGAGACAGATCGATTATATTGTAATTGGTATCTTGATTCTAATCATGTAAAAGAATATCTGGCTCAAAAACAACGAGATTTCACCGAAATTGCTTCAAATGAGAATCATTCAGTTTTAAAAACAAGAAGAAAAGGAATATTTCTAGAAATTGCTGAAATGAATTTAACAAACCCAAATTCTTTATTAGCTATCGAAATTCCAAGTAACATTATTGAATATTTAGCTAAAAATAAAACTCTTGCAATAGAATGGAGAAACAAAACTAGAGACTGTTTTAATAATTATTTCAGTAAAGGCTATAAAATAATTGATTTTGTAATAATGAAAGAAAATAAATCAATGAGATGCTTTCATATCCTTAAAAAGTGA
Source organism: Candidatus Heimdallarchaeota archaeon (assembly GCA_030607575.1). Classification (GTDB taxonomy): domain Archaea; phylum Asgardarchaeota; class Heimdallarchaeia; order Heimdallarchaeales; family Heimdallarchaeaceae; genus UBA460. Next base: position 6,821 of record JAUWJS010000081.1, read on the forward strand.
AGAGATGATGAGTTGTTGTCACCTTGTCGCCTTAGACAAGAGGTGGTTGAGTGTCTTTCGTAGAGGTCATAGTGGGTCAACACTCACTCTACGTGGATACATCACGTATCCTCCTACCCCGTTCACACGCCGTTTAGACAGTGCTTTCGGATCGCTTTTGATTAAAATATTATAGGCTGCATTCACATCAGCATTAATGAGAATCCCTTGTGCTGAACGAAACAATCCTCGAGTAATTCTACGTCCAGCATACTTTTCCCTTTTTGCTGGAAACTCATTATCGAGAAAACTGCACTTAGACGTATAGTTTTCGGGAATGAGCTCAACGTGTATTCCTTTCTCTGCAGCTTTGTAGCGAAGTTGGTTGATGATTTTCATAAAAGGAATAGCTACAAACATTTGAGTAACCTTTTTCCAAAAATGAACATTTTGTTTCCATTTTTCATTGTACCCGATGATCACTTCATGCAAGTCCCGTTCCACCCACAGGTCTACTAAATAGTGTGTAAGTTTGTGGATAGCATCTTTGAGTTTTTTTCGCCATTTTTCTCGAAGTTCATAATACGCTGGACCATACTTGAGCTTATTCTTCTTTTTCAATGAGTTTCTTTGCTGACTAACATATTGTTCTCTCAATTGTGTCTGTTTCTTCAAATAATATTGGATGATACTTCTGATTCCTTTCCCATGATCCTTGATAACAATCGGTTGATTATTGAGGTTATCCACAAAGGTCACAAGATTAATAGACCCTAAATCGATTGCGCCTTTTCTGGTGAAACGCTTTCGTTGTTTAGGCAAACTTTTCTCGTAAACAAGTTCAAGGGTATAACCTACTCGCCTTGGGACGATTCTTACCTCTTTTAACCTGGTTCGCGAAGTCAGTCTGGTTTTGTAGTAGAATCCTACTTTCTTAGGTAGTACCAACCATCCATTGACTATTCGTGCTTGTTGATTGGTAAAGATTGCCACTAGCTCCCCGTCTTTAGCTTTATAGTTAGGTGGCTGGGGCATGGTAAAGAACGCTGCAGGATTCTGTTTACTCTCCTTTAGAGCTCGGAAATATGCCTTCCAATTCCTACAGAGAAGTTTGAGTGTGTGTTGTGACGTATGAGCGGGGAGCACACGATAACAATCTTCTTCCTTGAGCAAAGTGTTGAGATCATTGTAAAATAGCAGCTTCTTCGTCTTGTTCAAAGATTCTTTCACTAAGAAATTCGCTCGATTATAGAGATTCTTCACGTGATGACAAAGTTTACTCAAAGCTTGGTGATAGTTGAGTTCTATGCATTCTATTCTCAGGACTTTAGTCATCAAGTGTACTTCCTAGAATTGCGTATAAAAGCTCCAGTAATATCTGCTGAAAGTGATATGTTTGAAGTGATTTAATCTTCATTTAAGGTGACAAGTTGACAAAGAACTTTTATAAATGAATTTCATAGTTAGGTTGTTAGTATGAAAATAGAAAAAGCTAGTCTTTACCTAATTAAAATGAACTTACTACACCCATTCAGAACAAGTTTTGGAGAAACAAAAGAGCGTGAAATGCTACTTGTCTGTTTAGAGTCTGAAGGTGAGAAAGGTTGGGGAGAGTGTGTATCTGAGAACGGTCCTTGGTACTCTGGAGAAACTATTAGTTCTTGTACACACATAATTTCAGAATTCATTATACCTTGGATTAAAGAAAAGGAACTATTTCATCCTAAAGAGTTCAAGGATATCTGCAAAAGTATAAAAGGTAATCAAATGGCAAAAGCATGTGTTGAAGATGCTATTTGGGATCTTTTTGGTAGATTAAATAAGAAATCTTTACAAAAATTAATTGGAGGGACAAAAGAAAAGATACCTTCAGGAATTTCATTAGGAATTCAACAAAATCCTGATATTCTTCTAGATAAGATTAAAGCAGCTCTAGAAAAAAACTATCAAAGAATTAAGATTAAAATTGAACCAGGATGGGATGTTGAAATAATTAAACGAATACGAGATCAGTATCCAAACTTGCCTTTAATGGTAGATGCTAACAGTGCCTATAGGCTTAAAGATAAGGATATTTTCGTTAACTTAGATAGATATAACCTAATGATGATTGAACAACCATTACAGTATTTTGATATTATCGACCATGCTTCACTTCAGAAGGAACTAGCTACTCCAATATGCTTGGATGAATCGATAAAAAGTGTTGATGATGCAAGAGTTGCTGTTGAAATAGATGCTTGCAAAATCATTAATGTAAAACCTGCAAGAGTAGGCGGAATAACTGAAACTCTACTTATTCACGAATTATCAGAATTAGTTAAAGTTCCTTTATGGTGTGGGGGGATGTTAGAGACTGGAATTGGAAGAGCTAAGAACGTTGCTGTTGCAAGTCTGAGTACTTTTTCATTACCAAACGACATTAGTGAAAGTGCTAGATATTATACCGACTATATTATAGATCCAATCTTCGAATTGAATGATGATGGAACAATATCTGTTCCTCAAGGATTTGGAATAGGTGTAGATATACAAGAAGAAATTATTAAACAGAAATCAATTAAAATAATGTAAATTTAGCACAAATTAATCTGGTGAAAGTGTCCAAAAAAGAGCTTCTAACATTTTTGTTTTAAACTCATAATTCGTACTAAAACTTGCAGAAAAGAAGGGTAAATCACCAATATATCTTTGAAGACCTGTAAAGAATTTAGCATACTCACCACTTGCTTTTTCAATATCGTCTGGAAGGGAAACGACTAATGCTATCTTAGGTTTAGATTTGAGTTTTTCTAACACTTGATAAAGAGTTGAAAATTTCTTCCCTTTAACATCTGCTAAGAGAATTAATGCACTTTGTTTATTCAAATAATTATCCTCAACTTTCGAATCCATTACGAAACTAAACTCATGTGTTTGAGTTTTGATTGCTGCTTTGTCATTCGAATAGTTGGTTTCGGTATAAGGTAAGGAACCTAATAAAGAAGCATAGTATTTCTTGATATAATTAGTGTATTCTTTAGGATAGATAACTCCAATATCAGTAATAGTTTTTTTCTTTTTAGGCTTTTCTTTTACTTGTAGAAACTCTAGTATCTGTCCAGATAATAAATCTGCCTGCTTAAAACTTAGGAGATCCTTTAATATCGCATTATAGGAGCTAATGATATCTTTTAGGAAAACTGTGTTAACTTGAGTTATTTTGTAAACTTTATGAAACTTATACAAAAGAACCTTTGCTAGTTCTTCTCTAAAGGTATCTATCTTTGAAACCATCTCTGGTACAAGCATAATAATTAAACCCAGGGTTTTATTTTTCATCCTTTGGTCTTTCATAGTTTTATCTTCAGCAATAAATGAAAAGGCATATTGAACAAAACCTGAAGAAAAAGCGAATGGAAAAGGACCATAAAGTTCTGTAGACATATCCTCAAGAGAAACCATTCCTTGAAAAACTAGAGAATAAGTAACTGATCCTGCGAATGTGAATTTATCTATCGTATCCTGATCAAACTCAACATTTCTGTCTAAAACCATTTCAACTAAGTTTGGTCCAACATCCTCTAATCTGAACAAACAAACTAGCATAAGATATTAGCTCATTCTTTGTCTTTAAAGTCTATTGATAACATTGTCAAATTAGGATCTTTTCTAAATGCTTCAAAACATCAGATACAGATGAAGCTGAAATAATTTTATCTTCTCTACTTCCATCTATTTTTGTGTTGGCTAGTCTTTCTGCCCATCCTCCCGATTTCTTGAGTGCAATTATTGTTTTATTCATTTGCCAAGCATATGAAATTTCAGATAAAGTTCCAGCCCCTCCACGAACCACAATAACTGCATCAGCGGAAGCAATGATTATTTGATTTCTAGCGTTCGACATACCAGTTGAGATTTGTATATCAACAAAAGGATTAGCAGAGGATTTGTCTAATGAGGGAAGAATGCCAATTGTTCGACCATAAAAATACTTCTTAGATTCCTTAGCTCCTTCACATACAGCTTTCATAATTCCTTTCAATCCTCCACATAAAATTATGAAATCTTTGTCAACTAATCGTTTTCCCAATTTTCTTGCTAACAAATACTCTTCTGTATCTTCTAAGATATTCCCTGAACCTATTACAGCAATCTGGAATTTTTTCATAAATAAACATATTTGCTCGAATAAAAAAATCTATCTTAAAAATGAAAATTTTAGTTGAGTAGAAGGTTATTACATGGACTAGATTATTCTTTATGCATCCTGCTTACATGCATTTTTAAGCCTCTCTCTGTCTTGAAAGATTTCTGACATTGATTACAAACAAATTCTTTCTCTAAAATCTCTTCAGTTCGTATTTGTTCAGGTTGTTCTTCAAGTGTCTCTGTAACTTCTTCCTGATCAAGTTGTTCTACTTTCTCATCAGTTTTTTCTTGAGTTTCCTTGGTCTCTTCTTCTATAACCTCAGCTTCTTCAATATCTTGAACGATATAGAGTCTTCCACTAACTAATTCTATTCTTGCTGTAATTTCTTCTTGCAGAATCATATCATAAATCATTTTTTCTGCTTTATCAACAGATAATCCAACTCTTTCAGCGAATAGTTCTAATGGTATTGAACCCACTTTTGAAAGACTGGAGATGTATTTCTTTTTCATCATCTCAAATTCGACGTTTTCAGGTAAAATACGTCCTTGAAAAGCCTTCACCAAATCCTCATAAGAACCTTCGTTGAAGACAGTTATAACATCTGTAATTATCTTCTTAAAGGAGTTATTCAAAGCCATCTCCTCTATAGCATTTGTAATAGATAGTACTGCTTCTTCTGACCCTAATGTTACCAAAGATATGGCTACACTAAGTCCATCAAACATTGTTAAAAATGAAATAATTCTTCGAGTTATAGTTTCATCTGATTCTTCCTTTTCTAATTCTTGTTTGTATATATTAACAAGAATTCTGCATAATAATTGTAATAAATCGATACTGGCTACTCCAAAAGCATTAACCATGCGTTTCAGTCTATCTTCAATATAAACATCTGAAGTAACAATATTCTTTTGCAAGAATTTCTCAATTACATCTCCTGCAATAAGTAAAGAACTTTTAACAACCAAAGAAGTTGTTTTTAGATTCTGATAAAACTCTTTTTCTTTTTCAGAGTTAAGAGTATCTTCAAGCAAAGTGTTCAGCTTTTCATGATAATACTCAGG
>JAUWJS010000079.1 GCA_030607575.1 Candidatus Heimdallarchaeota archaeon
GAGAAAAATATACTTCTTTTACCAGACATTCTATCAAATGCGGGAGGAGTAACCGTCAGTTATTTTGAATGGGTTCAAGGTAATGATGCTTTATTCTGGACTGAAGAAGAGGTAAATAATAAACTTGAAGAAATCATGGTTAGAGCTTTTGATAGTGTCTTTGACTATGCTGATGAACATAACATAGAAGACATGAGACTAGCTGCTTATGCTATTGCATCAGAAAGAATTGTCAAACAATATGAATTAAGAGGGATTTATCCTTAATCCCTATTTTATTTTGTTTTTGCTGATTACGTTACAGGACCAATTAAGTTACCGAGAATAGGTTCAATGAAATTATCTAGGAACATCATTACAACAAACCCAATAATTACTCCAAAGGTAACAAGTCTTGCATACTCTTTTCCATGCGTTTCAGGTATTATTTCATCAACAACTACAAATATCATTGCACCTGCTGCAAAAGCCATCCCAAAACCAAGGAAAAATTGTGCAGATGTAACAGCTGAAACACCTACTACAGCTCCTAAAGGTTCAACTAATCCAGTTGCAGCTGCTATCATAAATGCTTTCTTTTTTGAATATCCTTCTCTAAGTAAAGGCATTGCTACAGCTGTTCCTTCTGGAATATTTTGAAGCCCTATCGCAATAGCAACTACAGAACCTTCACCAACATTTCCATTACCAAAACTCACTCCAACAGCTAATCCTTCAGGAAAATTGTGAATTGTAATTGCTATGATAAATAACCAAGTAGCTGCTAAACGTTTAGACATTTTACCTTCAGGACCGGCAACAAAATGCTCATGAGGTGCCCATTTATCAACTAGATCAATGAAGAAAGCTCCAACAAGCAATCCAATAACAACAACCCAGATACTGCCTAGTTGAAATCTTGATTCTGTTATAACTGGTTCAATATTCAATTCATTTAAAGATAGATTAAATGCTGAAAATTTAAGTTGAGAGCCAAATGTTAAAGGATCAAGATTCAATGCAGGTACTAATAAACTAAACGCTGAAGCTGCAAGCATAACACCTGCTGCAAAACCTAATAGCAGATCTAAGGTTTTATCGCTTATATCTTTCTTGAAGAAAACAGGAATAGCTCCAAAAGCAGTTGCTAACCCAGCAAATAATGAAGCTCCTGTTCCTATGAGTATGATTTGCCATGTAGCTAAAACCATTAATCTATCTCCGATTATTTATTCTAATATTGAGGAAATCGTCTCTAATTTAATAATATATCGCTTAACCAAATGAAATTGAAAAAAAAGAGAACTTAGGTAACGAAAGTTACCACTTCATACTAAAGGGGTCTTCTCCTTTAATCATCAGATAAATATCATAAAAAACTCCAATAAAGAGTAATCCTCCTGTAAACAGATAGAGAAATCCTGATTTCTTTTTGACAATATAGAATCTATGTAAACCGAGAAAGTGCATTAACAATAGCAGAAATTATTAGAAAATATCCTGCCCAACCTACAAAGAAAACCATAAGAAGTGATACCAATAACAATTAAGAAATTCATTTTCAAAAGACTTTCAACATCTGTAGCCCAACCAAAATCGTACAAATGTTGTAGTGAGTGAAAGAAAACCATCATAAATATGGCTAAACCTCTCTGGAAATCTAAGGTTACTATTCTTTTCATTACTTTTGAACCTGTTAATTCAGCTCCCTCAATAGTGCTTGTATTTGCTGTAACAGTTGACGTTGTTTACATCTCCAAAATTTTGAATATCAAAGAATAAAATAAGTCTCTTAAAAATATTAGGCAAAAAAGCTATTTTTTTGTGTTCGAATAGCTTTAAATATATCCTTTCTATTGCTTTGAACATGCCTTCGAGTTCTTATGATTTAGCGGAAAAAGCAATTGAAGAAGGAGAAAAACTTGGTGCTCAATATATTGAGGCAAGATATGTTAACTCTTTGATGAACACTAGTATTCTCAAAAATGGTGTTCCTGAATTAGGAGCAATAGCTAGAAGTAATGGTATAGGAATAAGGGTCTTAAAAGATGGAGGAGTAGGTTTTGCCAGTTTCAATGAAATGACCAAAGAAGAGATGAGCATTGCTGTAGCTTTTGCTACAAAAATGGCTGAAGCTACTGGTAAAAGAAGATCTAAAAAGATAGTTTTCAGTGATGAAAAAGTCCATGAAGTCAAGTTTGAAGCTTTAGGAGAAAGTGGAAAGAGACCTTTTGAAGTAGACCCAGAAGCCAAAATTAAAAGACTAATGGGGATTGATAAGTTAATTGCAGAACTTAAGACAAATGCTGTTATTCCTTTCAGATTCTTCCAAATGCTAGATGAGACAGAAAAGAAATATATTATTACAAACGAAGGAGCCAAAATTGAAAGTGAGATTGACAGATTGCAGCTGTTTGGTATAGTTGTTGCTGTTAATCCAACTACTGGTTCGAAAGAGCAAATGATGATACAAAAGGGTAAGACTGGAGGATTAGAATCCTTGGATTATTGGAAAATAGAAGACTTCGTTACAAAAGAAGCAACTAAATTAAGCAAAATTGTAACTGAATCAAAGGATGCACCTACAGGAATAATAGACTATGTTGTAGGTCCTAATGTTATAGGAATCATGTGTCATGAAAACACTGGACATCCAACTGAAGGTGACCGAATTCTAGGGAGAGAAGGAGCTCAAGCTGGTGAAAGTTATCTCAAAAAAGACATGATTGGACAACAGATAGGTTCTGAACATGTTACAATTATAGATGATCCAACCTTAGAAGGATCTTATGGGTATTATTTATACGATGATGAGGGTGTGAAAGCAGGTCCAAGATATCTTCATAACAAGGGTGTTTTCGAAGAAATGCTTCATAACAGAGAGAGTGCAGCATGGATGGGAACAAATAGCACAGCAGCTGCAAGAGCAATTGGTTTTAACAGGGAACCAATACCTCGAATGGCTAACACTTACTTGGCTCCTGGTACTTTTGAATATGAAGAATTGTTCGAAGATATTAAACTTGGAGTTTTCATGAATAATTTCACTGAATGGAATATTGACGACCGTAGATATCAGTCTAAATATGTTGGATTAGAAGCATATCTCATTGAAAATGGTGAAATCAAACACATGGTTCGAAGACCAGTGATCGAAACCACTACACCAAAATTATGGGGATCAGTAGATGCAGTTGCAAAAGAGAAGTATCTAGAATTTGATGCGGCAACTTGTGGCAAAGGCGATCCGATGCAGGGCGCTCCTGTTTATCATGGAGGATCCTTTATGCGTATAAGGAATGTTGAGGTTAGGTGATGATTATGGGTAATAAAATAGAAATAAAGAATATTCTAGACTTAACAGCGAATAAACTCAATTCATTAGAATTTGACGATTATGCAATAACTGCTAATAGAGGAAATCGTTCTCAATTACGATTTGCTGACAACCAGATAACAATAGCTAAAAATTGGGCTTCTCTTGAACTAGGTGTTTTTGCAGCTAAAGACTCTAAAACAGTTGCTATAGAATTACAAGATCTCTCAGAGAATTCAATTGCTTCAGCTCTTGAATCTTTAGGAAAACTTGCTAAATCATTACCTCCAAATCAGAACTATTTTGGAATTTCAGATGGACCTTTCAGTTATCCTGCAATAGAGTATCTAGCCGATACTGACTTTGTCGAATTTCACGATCAATCAATTGATCAAGTAGAAGGAGCTATAAATGCAGCTGAAGCCGAAGGTGCGAAGAGATCAGCTGGAGTCTTAGCTTGGGAAGTTAAAGAAGAACATCTTCTATCTTCGAAAGGAGCTAGCGTCTCTGAAAACTCTACAAGTTATGAGTTTAGTATAAGATCCTTCATTGATGAAACTAGCTCTGGAGCAGATGTAGAAGTAGGAAGACTATTTTCTAAAGTTGATTTTGAAAGAGCTGGAACAAAGGCAGGAGAAATCGCTAAAATGGCAATTGGAGGAACTAATGGGGATCCTGGGAAGTATAACATCCTTCTAGAACCCAGAGTTGCAGCTGATATAGTAGCAGCTACTCCTGGAGCAGCAAATCCATTTATGGTTGATATAGGAATGTCATGGTTAAAAGATAAAATAGGTGAACCAATTGGCCCAGAATTAATTTCTGTTTATGACGATGCTCTGCTTCCAAATGGATTAGGTTCTAAATCATTCGATGATGAAGGTCATCCAACAGGGAGAAATGTTATTGTTGAGAAAGGAATTCTGAAAGGATTTATCCACAATACTTCAACTGCTAAAAAAGCAGGTACAACAAGTACTGGAAACGCAGGTTTAGTTTTGCCTCAAAACTCTAATGTTTTCTTTGAACCTGGAGAGCATACTTTTGAGGAATTATTAGAACTAACTAAAGGAAAGCCAACACTATATATTACCAATAACTGGTATACAAGATTTACTAGCTATGCAGACGGTATATTCTCCTCCATTCCCCGAGATGGTATGTTCATCATAAAAAATGGAGAGATTTCTAAACCTGTGAGAGAATTACGAATTAGCGACACCATGGGTAATGTTTTCAAAAATGTCACAGCTTTAGGTAAAGAAATCAAACAAATTAAAAGCTGGGAAGTTAATGTACCTACATTTATTCCACATGTTCTAATTGAAGATATAAATATCTCAGCGGCAACAAAATAGTTGGTGCTTTGTTATTTTTTACTCAATCCACCAACAACTTTCATTAGAATAAGAAAGGAATAGGTTCTCCAGCTAGAAGAATTAAACAAAATCTTTCAAAATATATACCAGTCAAATTAAAGATTAAAAAGAGAGAGAGAAGATATAGTTATGCCTACAAGAAAGAGAAAAAATATTCAGATAGGTGCAAAAGTTTCAATTGTTGAGAAACATAATCAAAGAAATGGAAAATTGACTAAAGGCGTAGTAAAAACCATTCTCACCAACTCGGGGAACCATCCCCATGGAATCAAAGTAAAACTGGAGAATGGGAAAGTGGGTAGAGTTAAATCAGTACTTGGATAATTTCTTCAAGTTTTTTCACTTTTTATTTTTTTAAATTTGGTTTGACTCCAAATAGAGACTGAGATTAATGAGAAGAGAGTAACAATTAAAATTGTTCTATTTCCTGTTTGTGTAGGATTAAGGGTTCTACAACAACATGCTGCAAGACCCGCTTCTTTAAGATATTGTGCAGCTATATCAAAATCGTAAACATATGGATCAAGATTTTTATTATGTCCAACACAAGCTTTTGGTATGTACGAAACTGATGGAACCCCTAATTCCCTCAAAAAATCAAATGTTATATTTTCTCTTGGAATTATATGACTGATAGCTTTTCGAATATACTTTGCTGCTGTAGGTGTTCCCACTGGCGTTAATTCTCCTGTTCCAAATACAGGATGTTTCATATTAATAGCTAATTCATAGGTAAAAGGAATGTCTATAAATTTTATATGATACATTGGAGTAAAATCATGAATCTGTTCTAGTAAGTACTCGGTGTATAAATTATCCAAAATATCTATTTTACCATCTAAGAAATCAATAAAAGCCTCCTCTGGATCTTCCATTTTGATGAAAGTCAAATTGCTAGATAGTTCACCTTCCAACCAGTATGGATTAGGAATTAAAAGAGTTTCATTATTATTTTTGTTTATGTAATCCAATTTGAAGGGGCCGCAAGACCTAACTAAAGCATCTGAAACATTTCCTGTTAAAGGTTGCTCATCAAAAATGCTATACCCATAACTCGATATAAATGGTTCTAGATAACTTTTATCAATAATACCATGAGAAAGGTAGCTTAAAGGATAATTGGAAATATCTTCGAAACAGAATTTAACTGTAGTGGAATCTTCAGCTATTATAGATTCGTTTGATGCAAACACTGTTTTTAAGAGATTATAATCTGTTGCTCCTACTTCAGGTGAAAGAAGCAACTCATAAGTGTATTTTACATCTTCTGCCAGTACAGAACTTCCATCACTAAACTTCGCTTCAGGATTAATTTCAACAGTTACATTGAATTTCCAATCAACAATTTCAGTATAACTATAATTGGAAGCAAGGAATGATTCCCAATATTTTGTCTCTTGTGCTCTTCTGAATAATGAACCATAAACACTGTTTATCCAGAGAAGATCTTTTCCGTTCTCTTTTGTAAAATAATTATACTCTCTGAAAGAAACTGGTAAAGAATAATTAAACCAACCATCACTTGAACCATACCACTTATCAGCTCTAATTTCACTTGAATAAAAAAGATTCTCGTCAAATCCTGCGACGTCAAAACTTAGAAAAACTAGCTCTCTTGGATTATAGATTGGAATTGAGGGAAGATCTTCATAAAGAATTTCTTGCAATTCATAACTGAATAAGGTTCGTTCATTTTGGTCAAAAGTACTAAAGTACTGCCAAGCTTTTGTATCATATAATGGGTTTATGTACTGTGAAAAAAATATAGAGTCATATTTTTCTATATTACGATAATCAAAAATTAACCCTGGTGGAAAATAATCTAACTCAAATGGATGTTCATATGCAAATAGATCGAATCCTCCTTCTGCATAGGTTGGGATAAAATCAAAATCAATTAGGGAATACTGACTAGTTCTGGGGAGTACATTACCCCAATGAGTAATTTCATGAAATTCGACACCTATTCCTATTACTGGCAACTTATCTTGAATTATAATAGAGATCTCATTATTCATATCATTTTCTTTAAAAATAGACATTAAATTTATACTAAATGCTATTTGACCAGGTATTACAATACATTCACATATTATTTCTGATTCAATGAACAGAGAGCTTGAAAAGAACATAATGATTATTACTGCAGAAAAAAAAAATTTTCTTCTTTGCATGTATACCATTTCAAAAGTACTTCTAGGCTATATTTAAACATACTCACAACATTTTAATTATTAAACCAGCTAGAGATTCTTCTACTAATTCAAGTCTTAGTCTATGAAACATGCTCTTCCAATTACAAAAATTCTTAAACAGCAAATTTTCAATCATTTCATGCCTGAAGAAATAATCGCTTGGGATCTATCTGATCTTTATTCAGATGTAAATGATCCAATGATTAAAACTGATATGAAGGAAATTGAAAAACTAGCTGAAACTTTTAACAAAACAGTTAAGGGAAATATTAACAATTCTAATCTTAAGCCAGAACAGTTACAAGAATGGTTCAAAAAACATGAAGATATTCATGAAAAGAAATTCTATCTTTACTTGTTTTCCTCCTTGAAATATTCAACTTCTTCACTTGATGATGAAGCAAAGAATCTTTATTCTCAAATACAAGAATATAATTCAAAAATCAATGAACAAACTCTCTTCTTCCATCTTGAACTCAATACCATACCAGAGGAGAAATATAATAAACTAGTAACATCTCCTGAATTAAAAAATTACAAACATGATCTAGAATTTAACAGACAACAAAAACCACATCAACTTTCTGAAAAAGAAGAACAGATAATTCTAATGAAGAATATAACTGGAAAGAGTGGTTTCATAAAATTATACAATGAAATAGAAAGTGGTTTCACTTATGAATTTGAATATGAAGGGGAAACTAAGACATACACAGGATCAGAACTTTTTGCTTTTATGTACAATAAGGATAAGGATGTTAGACACAGGGCACTACAGACCTTAATTTCAGAATTTGAGAGAAATGAACTTACTTTCACCCATATTTACAATAATGTAATGAAAGATTGGGGGATAGAAAATCAGCGAAGGAATTATGCGAATCCAATTACATTAAGGAATGTAGAGAATGAAGTTAGTGATAAAGCTGTAGAAACATTAGGAGAAGTCACTTCTGAAAGCAATCATGTTGTAGAAAAATACTACAATTTGAAGAAGAAGATTTTAGATTTATCTGAATTAAGAATGTCTGACTTGTATGCTCCTGTTGGTGAAGTAAATAAAAAATATACTTACGAAGAAGGGATCGAACTTGTTAAAACAGCTAATAGACAATTCAACCCTGAATTTGCCACAATTGTTGATGAAGTATACAAGAGGAAACACATAGATGTTACTCCAAGGAAAGGTAAACAAGGAGGAGCTTTTTGTAGTTATGGAAAACAAATGAAATATCCGTTCGTATTCGTCAATTTCACTAACGATATAGAGTCTGTCTTAACATTAGCTCATGAATTAGGACACGCTATACACCATTATTACATTCAACAAACTCAAACATTTACAAACGTAGATTCCTCTCTTACAGTGGCTGAAATAGCATCTGTCTTCAATGAAATGATTGCTTTCGATTATCTGATGAAACAAGATCTAGCAAAAGAAGAAAAAATCTCTTTATTGGCTAATCACATTGAAGGCAACTTCTCAACTTCTCATAGACAGAATGCTTTCTATCATTTTGAAAGTAGGATTCACGAATTAATGAAAGAAAAATTACCTACTGGAACTGATTACAAAGAAATCTTTGTTGAAGAAATGCAAAAGATGTTTGGAAATTCTATGACAAATATAAAAGAAGATTACGCAAGTTACTGGAGTGTAGTAAGTCATTTCATCCATGTACCCTTCTATGTTTATGCTTACAATATGTCCAATCTTCTAGTTATCGCCCTCTATCAGATGTATTTAGAAGAGGGAGAAGAATTCGTTCCCAAGTTTACCAAACTTTTATCTGTTGGATGTTCTAGAACACCAGCTGAAATGCTTGGAGAAGTGAGTATAGATTTAGATGATCCCAACTTCTGGAATAAAGGAATTAGCTATTTGAGTTCTAAAGTAGATGAACTTGAAGAGTTACTATCTTAATTCTCTTTTTTCATTTTTTCAACACAAATTTGAAATAACCATAAGAATTAAATCAATTATGAAATAAAATGAGGTAAACTAGGTGTCTGAGAAATTTAAACTTGGGGAGAAATCCATTGTTGCTAGACATAAAGAGAGAACTAAGAGTTTTCATAGATTCAATAAAATAATGAATGGAGTTGTTATTTTACTGTATCGAATTTACATTCTTCCTCTATTCGGAATAGGTAAAACAATAGTTCTAGTTCATACAAGAGGAAGAATAACTGGGAAAAGAAGAACTACACCAGTTCTAGCTCTTAAGTTTTATACAGAAAAATTAACTTTCTATATTGCAAGAGGTAAGAAAGCTCATTGGTTAAAGAACATTTTAGCTGCTGAAGATCAAGCATTTAAGATACAAAAGGGTTTCAGAAGAATGAGAGTTAAAGGAATTCTAGTAACAGACAGTGATGAAAAATTCAGACATCTGAAATTTTACTTTGAAGAACTTGATGAAGCTAGATTCATTTTTGGATATGAGAAGGTGAAACATGGAGATGTTTTCGAAACTGAAGAATTTAGAGCTATCTTAGACATAATTGAATTCTTACAAATAGAACCAGTGGAGAAAGGAAAATAGCTCTTCTATACCAGCTTTCTAGCTTCTTCTAAACACAATTTCATTACTTCGAATCCTGAAGAAATGAGTCTTCTAAGAGATTGTGAGTTAGTAAAATCTTCCATAAAAGTTATCCAACCTTCATAATAATAGTCTTTATAGCTTTCAGCAATCAGATAAAATTCTTGTTTCTCTAACTCTTTAGTAATCTTCGTTCTATTTAACTCCCAAAGATCAAGAGGTTTGTCATGACTTTGATTTAGCAATCTTATAGGAGCCGGAGATATTCTCCAATTCATTCTTCTCACCATAGTCCAAAGATCTAATCCAGTTCTGTCAATCATTGACATGGAAAGTGTAGGTAGAAATTCTTCTAAATCTAGTAAGCATTGCAAGTCAACTTTCTTGATTATTTCATCAGAAGGATTTTCTATTAAAACAGGTCTTCCTATGAGTGGAGTTATTTCATCCTCTCTTGGATGAATGAAATCAGGTTCATCTATCATTTTATTCAGTTTAACAATCTGAGTTCTTGGTATATGGAAGTACTTTGGATTCTTCTCAAGATACCTTGTTTCATACATTTCTGAAAGCTTTACTGATTCTTAAAAAGAAGTTTCATCTACAAAGAAATTCGAGTAATCTTTAGCTTTGATGTGAATATCTACGTCACTTAGAATTGGTACATAATCAATAAAACTCTCCCATTCTTTTGTAGCAGAACCTTTACTGTACGCATATTCTATCGTTTCTGAATAACTTTCAGCAAAAATATTCTTCCAAATATCCAAACAAAGCTCTACTTCTTTTCTAGCTTGTTTCATGTATTCAGAATACTCACTCATCAGTTTTTATTTACTTATCCACTCTTATATCTTATTCGGAAAATAACATTTTTAGAGATAAAAACATCTTTTTAAATGTTTAAATATCATTTTCCTTAATAATATATTAAGGTAAATTCTTATGAGCTCTGAAAAAGATAAAGGCGATGAGTTTTTTTCACAATTTAAATTTCTAGATGCTTATCGTTGGTATCTTAAAGCTCGAGATGTACTTTATTTGTCTGGTAAGGAAGATCAACTTAGAGATGTTGAGATAAAGATTGCTAGATGTTGTGCTCTTCTAGGTTCTAAGGCTGAATCCATCGATATTTTGGAAGAGCTAGCTGAACAAACTAAAGAGAGAATCTTAATTGAAGAGTATTATTTAGTGATATTAGAACTAGCAGCTACTCTTTTTGCTTATGGTGATTATGAAAAAGGAAAAGCATGGTTGGAAGAATTAGAAGAAGAACAAATATCTGAAGAAAATCCACAAATCTTCTTTAGGTTCTGGCAAACGAAAGCCCAGCTTAAAATCGTTTATCATCAGTTAGAAGATGCTAGAGAAATTGTGCACTTCTTAAAGAAAAAAGCAAAAACTATGGGTAATGAACCCTATTTTTATGAACTTCAAGTATTGGAAGCTCAGATCGATGCTGAAGAAGGTGATGTTCTTAAAGCATACACCAGTGTAGATGAAGCATTCAAGTATTTCCAAGATTCTCCTTTTGAGAGATCAGCTTTTGAAAAGAAGATAATATTATCTCAATTTGTTTCTGAGCCAGAAGAAACAATTGATTTGATGGATGAATATTTGGAACGCTATCAACCTGATGATTTTCATCCTTTAATCTTTAATACACAAAGAGTTGAACTGGAACTTCGTTCAGAGAGAATTACTCCAGAAGAAGCAGTTGAAAAAGGTGAAAGGCTAATACTGACAGCAGAGAGTATTGAGCATTTAGAATTAACAGCAAAAATCAGAAGATTAATGGCAGGATTGTATCAATCTACAGGAAATCCAGCAGATTCCTACATATCCTTCGAAAAAGCAAAACAATATTTCTTAGAACAGAATTTAGAATATGAGGAAGCTGTAACTGTTTTCATATATTTACCAGCATTATTACAGTTTCATTCTGCAAGATTACTTGGACTAACTGGGTATCTAGGCGGTCCAAGAGGGAAAGGTTCTTCTCAGCTTGAACAGATGGATATACCTACTGAAATTGATAGAATTATAGATATTTTCGAGAGATATGATGATAAAATAAGAGTTAAAATGGCTCAATTTTTCCAATTATCTTATAAGATTTCATCAATAGGTTTAGGTTCTGATCTGAAAAGCTCACTAAATGAAATAAGCGATATCTATCAATGGATGCTGGATAAAGGAGAACTTCATTATTCTGAAATGATAGGCCAATTCCTTGAGCTCGTAAAACAATTTCGGTAAGTGTTGAAAAATGAAAAGATATAACCCAGATGATCGAGTTCAAACATATGCTCCAATGCATGAATTTCTGAATCTGCTAAGTAATCAAATCGAAGATGAAATCGAATCTGGTGAGTATGATTCAATTATTATTGACTCCCCTACATCTCGAAACGAGAGGATTATTAAGAAAAAACTTCCAGACCCAATAGAGAGACTGTTAATTATTGCGATTACTGCAAAATACATGACAGACAATAAGAAGACAGATGAAAGAAACATACTTTTTACACTAAGTAGAATACCTCAATTTATGTTTCCTAATTTCAATAAAGAAAATGTCTCTCAGTATTCACAAGCTGAGTTAGAAGAAGTATTAAGTTTTGTTAATAATTTTACAGCGAATTTACCTCAATATTCGCCAAGGTTTGATAATAAAATAATAATAATACTAAAAATTGAGTTTTATATCAATGCTTATCTTTATTTTGCTAAATCAATGTTAGAAAAAAGATTTCCTTTTGGAGGAGATTATTATAATTTTGTTAGCTTTCTTATTCACGAGTATTATACAATCTTAAAACCTC
>JAUWJS010000051.1 GCA_030607575.1 Candidatus Heimdallarchaeota archaeon
AGTGTAGAATGTCTCACTCTACTCAACAGGAGCCCGTATGGTAGCCTATTGCCTTTTAATTGCACTTTCTTTCCTAGTCGGCTAATGCCATCTCTAGAAAGTCCTCGATAAAGGCATTTGTACATTATTTCTATAAGTATTGAAGTTTTTTGTCTTATACAAAAGAAAAATAAGAAAAATTAGGCTAAAGACATTTCACTTCTTCAACTAAATCTTGATGTTTATCGAAATATTCTCTAGAAGGTTTTAGAATATCATTCAATATTTTAGCTAGGCTCATTTTAAGATCTAATGGATGAATAGCTCCTTCTAAATAACTTTCTTTAAAGGATTCATATGAGCTGTATATGAGATTGCCACCAAACTTTTCGTCTCTTTCAATTTTGAATTGATCAAACATATCAAAGACGATGTATTGAACCATTTCAGTAATGGGATTTCCAATAACTTGTTTAGGTGGACACTGGGCTTTTTTGATTTTCCTTTCTACTTCTTCTTCACTATCATGAATAAATATACAGGTTTCAGGTTTAGATTTACTCATTTTAGCATCTATCTGATCTGCAAGATCTGGAACAGACTCCGCATCCATTTTCTTACCAAATCCCTGTAATCCTGTTAATAAGGGGGTATGAATACAGCTTGGTTTTGTTCTTCCAAGCTTTTCAGCAGTATCACGAGCTAGCATGTGAGCTTTTCTTTGGTCCATTCCTCCATATGCTAAGTCTATTTCCATATCATAGATATCAGCTACTTGCATAGCTGGATAATAGATAAAACCAGATTCTATTTCACCTTCAGCTTTTCTTCCCATTACAGGAAGTGTTCTAAGAACTCTTGTAAGAGTATTAGCTTTAGCTACTCTGATAACTTTTTCCCAGTAAGTAATTTTTTCAGCTAGTTCTGAAGCCCAGATATATTTGACGTTTGGTCCTTTTACACCAAGTGATTCAAAGGCTTTCTTAAAATATTCTCCCGCAAGTTGAATCTTTTCCATATCAGCTCCCAGTTTGTTATTAATCCAACTGTGCCAATCAGCCAAGAAAATTATTACTTCAAAACCTGCTTTCATCAGATCTTTGATTTTATTACCACAAAGAATACCTGTTCCTAGATGAACGAGACCAGAAAGTTCGTATCCGATATAGGCTCTTGGTTTTTGTTTCTCTTCCAAAATCTTTCTAATTTCTTCCTCAAGGATAACTTCTTCAGTATTTTTTGTTACTAGTTTTATTCTTTCTTCAATAGACATCAACACTCACCAAAATTATTAGTGTATTTATTGAGAACATCCGCCCTAACGTAACTTTATTTAAAAAACTCTTGGTTTGAGTTAAAGATATTCCAAGGACATCATCTCATTTCTGAATAACTTTTCAAACTCATAAATCTTATGTCAAACAATAAAAAAGGAAGGAAGAATTAAATTTGGTTAAATTCAATTATCTTCAAACTAGTTGGTTTTTTAGAAATTTCTCCTTTTCTTGCACCGATTACAGTTTTAATTCCTTTTCCATTCGAGCGTTCTAATAGTCTTTGAGTTATTATACCATCAATAACTAGAGTACTACCTTTTTCGATTTTCTCTAAGGATTCAAATATTTTTGCTGCTGAGCTTCTGAGAATTTCTTTCTGTTTTTCGTCAAAAACAATAGCTTCCAGCTTTGTTTTCACTTCTTTAACTGCATTTGTTAAGTATTCAGGCAGCTCAACTTTTCGTATTTCTCTCCTGGGAGGACGTTGACTAGTTGTCGGACGACTGCGATCATATGTTCGAGTACTAGGACGAGAACTAGATCGGGAACTGGGACGAGAACTAGGACGAGAACTAGGTCGAGTTCCAGAACGAGAATCATATCGAGTACGTGTTGATGCCTGCGATGGTCTTCTTGTTGTTGAGGTTGGTCTAGTAGTAGAAGGTTTTCGAGTAATTTTTTGCTCAATATCTTTTACAACTTTGGTATCTTTTCTAACGGTTTCAGTTTTCGCAATTTTAACTGGGGTTACCTTTTTAGTTGTAGTTTTTGGTTTCTTCACTTCAGTTTCTCTTTTTGACAATGAAAACTTCCTTAGTCTCTTTTTCTGAGGTTTTGATCTATCAAGAAACTCTTTAACTGTAATATCAGCATCTCTCCCAGTTAAGAAAATAGCTTTTTCTAATGGAACAACTTCTTTCAAGGATTTCTTAGTTTCTGCTTCATTGAGATCTTCGACTTCCTTTCCCATTGGAGCTCGAGCTACAAATTCAACATGGGACACTTGGAGTAATTCTTTTAGAATTAAATCTCCACCTCTGTCACCATCTAGAAAAGCAGTAACTGTTTTTTTTGCAATTAAATCAATTAATTGAGGGGGTATGCTTGTCCCATTAACTGCTACTGTGTTATCAATACCAAATTTCAGAAGATTAATAACATCTGCTCTACCTTCGACAAGAATTGTTTTTTTCTGTTTTTCAAATCCAGGTCCAGCAGAAAATCCTTCATCTCCAAGACTAACAACTTGGCTTGATTTAGAAGATTTTTTGACTTCCATACCAATTGATGATGAAA
The DNA here is from genome assembly GCA_030607575.1 of Candidatus Heimdallarchaeota archaeon. Classification (GTDB taxonomy): domain Archaea; phylum Asgardarchaeota; class Heimdallarchaeia; order Heimdallarchaeales; family Heimdallarchaeaceae; genus UBA460. The sequence continues at coordinate 2,553 of JAUWJS010000051.1, forward strand.
AAGGACTAACATTTTGATCCCATTCACGAATGATTTCAGAAGCACGATCAACAATAGTTTGACGCTTACTGACTCTTACATCAACGATTTCCTCTAGTTCTACACTGCAGTTGCAAGGTCCTACTCTATCAACAGTTTCGAGAGTAGCTGCTAATATTGCAGTTTCCATGCGAGATAAGCTTGAAGGGATGATTATTCTCCCAGTAGTTTTTCCTTTTTTGCTACTAAGTTCAACACTAATTCTTCCAATTCTTCCAGTTTTTTGGAGTTCGCGAATATCGAGATTTTCACTCAAAAGCCCATCAGTTTGTCCATAAATCCCCCCAATTAGGTCAGGTTTCTCAACGACTCCATCAATTTCAAAAGATGCTTTTATTTCATATTTTGTTGTTGAAGCATCTGTTTTTGCACCCATTTTAATTTCACCTATTATTTTACTTTGTTGCATAGTTGCATAAGATTACAAGAAAAAAGATGGATTCTTATTGTCCCTTACCCTACTATCGTTATATCTCAAACTCATTGAGAGCATTTTTCCGATGCATGTAATACACTTTATGTGATAATGATATGACTTGGAAGTCATTTAATATATGTGATCGTGATAGGATGTGTGAGTTTTAATCCATCCAAGTTTTCTTGCAAACTTGAACCCACATTATTATTACAGGTGTATTTTTTACCTGTAATTTCTAAATGCTGAACTATTCGTTCGTCAGTTCAAGTAAACATAAAAGTGTTAGAATTAAAAAAGTTCCCATATAACACAAACTTCTACATAAAACATTCAGGAGTTAAATTATAAACAAAGTTTCAAGATATTTTTGCTTAAGTTTAAATAATTTCAAATGTAGTCATATAGTGTAGAAAAATGAACTTGGGATTAAATATTGGATTGGGAGTAGGATTTGGGTGCTTACTCATATTAGTTATTGTAATTATTTTGTTAAAGAGTAAGAAGAAGGAAAAGAATCCCCTGATTTCTAGATCTAAAGATACCATTGTTATGATTAATCAAAGAATTTTATCAATGAATTCCCGAATACAGGAGTTTGATGAAGAAATTACTAAATTAGTTGCAGCTAAAGAAGAAGGAAACATCTCTCTTCTTGATAATAGTATTGCATTTGAAGACATACCTAATGAAATTGAAACCAAAAAAACTGCTATTAAAGGATATATTGCGGATATTAAAGATCTTGAGGATTACAAGAGAGAAATAGAAGAAATATTGTTGAAAAAAGACGAAAATAAATGGGATGAAGTAGAAACACTTCTGAGTCAAACAAAGGAGAAAATGAAATATAGATTCATTTAGTAAAAATCTCAAAACTAAAAATAAAAATGACTTTTGCGATTAATAGAAATGCTTTTATTCGAATGTTAGGAGCAAAGAACAGAATAATTGAGGTGAGCCTTATTGCCAGTTACAAACCCGGAATATAGAGCTATTGCACGAGCACATATTATGGAAAAAAAAGTTTGTCGAAAGTGTTATGCAACCAACCCTGTAAACGCTACAAAATGCCGTAAATGCAGATCGAAAGAGCTCAGAATGAAAAGATCCAATAAGAAATAGACTATTCAGGCACTCAATTCTGTAATAGAATACCACACTGTGTTGTCATAAGATTTAAATGCAATTTATAATCTTTGTAGATAAATCAAGTACAAAAAGTCGGAAATACTTTGATTCATTTAATGTGATATACTAATGAGCACCGAAAACGAAGAAATTAGCCTTGAGGAAAAGAGAATAAATCTTACTTCTCTTAGACGAAAACGAAAAGAGCTAATTGACAAACTTCATGAGCTGAACAATAAACGAAATGAATTGCGCAGTCAGAGAGATAAAAATAACAAATTAGCTAGAGAACTCTTTGATGAAGCTCGCACAGCAAAAGAGAAGAGAGATCAGATCAATGAAGAAGTCCAAGTTCGTAAGCAAATGCGAGATATTTTACGTGAAGATGCTGATAAAATTGGGAAAAGAATTATAGAATTAGGTTCCCAAATGAAAAATATAAGTGTTCCTAAAAACAGACGCGTAGGCGATAGAATTCGCAAACTTGAAAGACAACTTGAAACAACACCATTTTTAACCAAAGAGATGGAAAAACAAACACTTACTCAACTTGAAGAGCTGAGTTCAGAGTTTGAAAAACTAGAGCAATTTAAAGATTTAAGAAGTGAGTTTCGAGATATTAAAAACAAGTTAAGACACATGCAAACTGAAATCAAAACTTATCATACTAGTGTTACAACCTTAGCTCAAGAATCACAAATTCATCAAGAAAAACTGATTGAATCTACAAAAAACGCAAGAAAAGTCAAAATTGAATCTGATGAATCTCATGCTGAAGTTATTGCTTTAAGTTCTTCTATCAGTGGAATAAGAAAAAAGCTTGATGGTTTAACAGGTAAAGTTAAGAAACTATCAAATGAACTTGGAGCCGAAATTCAAGCTGCAAGAAAAGCTAGAAAGTCTGAAGTTAGGAGAGCCAGAGAACACAAACTTGATACCAAAGCTGAAGAAATTTTGGTTAAATATAAAGATGGTAACTCATTAACTTTGGATGAGTTCAAAGTTCTCATGGAGAGAGGGTTAATCTAATTTTATACTCAGACTCTATTTTTATTTACAATCTAGAAACTTACGCAACAATACGCATTATTCACAAGTCTTAAAACAATGATATGTGACTGTAATAAAATCAATAATTGGTGTTCTAGAAGTGAAACTACCTATTTGTCTTATCGATGCACAGACTAATACATTGTGTAGAAAATGTAAGCAGCTTTACAGAGACGGGAAAATTTCGGATATTGACATTGAAATTTCAAAGATTATAATTGATTCATCTAAATCAAACAAAAATCTGAAAAATATCTCATTCTACTCATCATATGAACTCTCAGATGTTGTTATGATAATAACAAGAAAACAGGATATTGCTATTTTATCCTCTCCAGAAATATTGGACAAAATAAAGCAAAATACACACAAAGAAATTCGCTTTCTTGAAAAAACAAATGATCCTAAGAAGTTAATTGAAAGCTTATTAGATCCAGTTCCAATAGTCAATTTGTCAACTTTATATATTCCACCTCACAGTGATAAAGAATACAAAATTGAAATAGGAAAGCAGTTTAAGGATAAACTTCCTATACCCAAGGAAGTCATTGTTCAAGCAGTCACTTCTGTTTTGGGCACAGAAGCTTACATTGAATTCGTATAGTTTTCAGCAGAGAAATAAGAGCAAATGAGAACTTCAAATGAAATTAGGATTTTCCCCACTTAAACAAGAAAAAGATTCCATTATTAAAATGTAAATCGTTAATATTTTATACTGATGTTTTATACACCATTCATATGAGTTTCAAGTATAAGCAAGTTATAGCAGTTCGAACTGATTTGAAAATGTCTAAAGGAAAAACTGCTGTTCAAGTAGCCCATGGATCAATATCTGCATACGTAAAAACGAAAAAATATTATCCTGATTGGGCAGATAATTGGTTAAGAGAAGGACAAAAGAAAATCACAGTTAAAGTAAGTTCTCAAGAAGATATACACAAATTAGCAGAACTAGCGAGAAAATCAGATTTACCATATGCTATAATCAATGATGCTGGACTCACACAATTACCACCAGGTACTACAACAGTAATCAGTATTGGTCCTTCAAGACAAGAGCTAATTGATAAAATATCAGCTGATTTATCATTACTTTAGACTAAAACGAGGAGTGCAGAATCTTGAACTCTGATGACTTGCTTGTTACAACAATAACAAGGAAAAAAGGAATAAACGGTCGGATTAAACAACGGTCTGAAGATTTTATTGTATGCGAAAAAATTGATGGAAGTCACACACTAGATCCTAGAATTGAAACCCATGAGCTTCCTGGAAAGAAAGGATTATTCCTTCATTTTGTTCTCATAAAAAACAATATTGATACTTCTGCAGCATTAGATTGGATTTCTAATTTATGGAAAGTCAAGCGTAATGATTTGAGTATTGCAGGAACAAAAGATAAACGAGCTTTTACTGCACAGAGAGTTTCTCTGTGGGGTGTGAAGAAAAAATATGAGGGAGGAAAACTGAAAGAGATTAACCTTCCCAAAATCAAAACAAAATCACTGTGTTTTAGGATAAATGAGATTAGACTCGGAAATTTATGGGGAAATGCATTTCACATCACCATTAGAGACATACTTACGGATATGACACAAACTAAAATTAAACTAGAAGATAAAATTAGTGAAATAAATGATTTAGGGTATTTACTGAATAGTTTTGGACAACAAAGATTCGGAACAATCAGACCAATAACCCATTTAGTAGGAGAAAAGCTAATTTTGGGGAATATCAAGGAGGCGCTGAAAATTTATATCGGAAAGTGCTATGAAGACGAATCTCTAGAAGCACTTGAAGCAAGAAGATTGTATTGGGAAACAGAAAATCCTCAAGAGGTTCTTAAGATTATTCCAGAACACATGCATATTGAAAGGAAAATGCTAAGAGAACTTCAAAAGCATAAAAACCATAAACAAGCTTTTTTTTCTCTACCATTGCAATTCCAAAAGTTGTTCATTCATGCTTATCAATCTTATATTTTCAATAATTATCTGAAAATCAGATATGAAAAATACTCAAAAGATCTCAGTGAACCTATAGATGGAGAAAAAGTTGTTGATAATACTGTATCAGCTCCCCTAATTGGCAATAAAACTAAATTATCGGGACAAACAGAGGAGATTCATTCTAAAATTCTTGAACATGAAGAAGTTTCTATGCAAGACTTCAATAAGTCCTTAGTAATGAAATTAGGTGGAGGGGGTTCATATCGAGCACTAGGAATGAAAGTATACAATCTGAAAATCGATGAAATTGCAGAAGATGATGTAAATACAGGAAAAACCAAGGCAATCTTAAGTTTTGAATTAAGAAAGGGGTCATATGCAACAGAGGTTTTAAAGGAAATAATTAGGTAAGCGAACATCGAAGAAATCTGATGATTCTGAAGAAGTTCATTCAGTTTTTCTAATCATTAGAAATGCATCAGAATTATCTTGATAGTATTTTCTAATTCGGGATACAATCTCAAATCCTAGTTCCTCATATAACTTAATGGCTCCTGCATTATCAACACTAACTTCTAGTTTTGTGTTTGGATGCCCTAATAAAGAGGAGCGCTCAAGAAAATGTAATAGAATTTTCTTTCCAAAACCCATTCCACGATAATTTTCTAGAATGGCTAACGAAAATATGTATGTATGTTTTTCAACAGGAACATAGCCTCCTAGCAAAAACCCTACAATTTCCTGATCATATTCAATTACAAAGCACAATTCTGGAGCACCAAAATAGATATTGTTAATTAGAACCTCGCCAAACGGATATGGAAAACTCTTTCTTTCTATTTCGTATACCTTTAAGATATCATCTTCTCTCATGTGTCTTATGTGGGACGAATTTTCATTCATTCTTATCACAAGTTTTTCTGTTGTACAACTAATCAAGATTAATCTTAGGAAAACTCAATGGTTTTATTGAAATAATTTAATTAGTTTTTTTACTTTTCTGAACAACCTTTTCAGAAACAAGTTTTAAAATGGACATGTTGTAGTATTCATATTCATAGATATATTGAGATGAAGAATTTGAGTAAAAAGAGAGCTGCAGATTATGAAAGAGTATTGGTGAATAGATTCTGGGATTATGGGTTTGCGGTTATGAGGGCTCCTTCTTCATCAGGAACAAGTAAAATGCCTAGACCTGACGTTTTCGCAGGGTCTGCTGTAAAGGGAATGTTATTGGCCATTGAAATCAAAACAAGTCGTCAAGAAGTTTTTTATATTCAAGAGGAACAAATACAAGGTTTAGTAGAGTTTGCAGACAGACTAGGAGCTGAACCATATGTTGCTGTCAAATTCATTGGTAAGAGAATGGATTTCATCTTTCTATCTGTACCAGAATCTTTAACTCAAAGCAAGGGTGGTAGCTATCGAATAACTGTTGAAAATCTTAAATCAAAAGGAACAGATTTCTACTCTCTTATAGGTGAAGAAAAACATAAAGATCAAAAATAAAGAAAACAAGAAATAGTGAATCTAGAATCAATTTGAAGTTGAGATGAAATGAAGATACTAAAAAAAGACTATAAACATGGAATAATTGAACTTATTCCTGAAAATATTGACGACTTATATGGTATCTATAGAATCTTAAAGCGAGGTGATAAAGTTAGAGCTTCCACATCTAGAAGATTGAGAAGAAAGGATGATGGAGTAAGAGCTGATACTGGTGAAAGAGTCAAAATGACGCTTGAAGTAGAAGTTGAAGAACTTGCTTTTCATGGGTTTGGAGATAATTTAAGATTCAAGGGGACAGTAATTGACGGTCCTGATGATCTAATATCTCTAGGAAGTTATCATACTATTTCACTATCTTTGATGGAAAAAGTTCGCATTGTAAAGTCAAACTGGACACCTATGGAGAAAAAAGTTATAGAGGATATAGAAAAAGCATCAATGTTGGCTAAAATTATAATTGTGACTCTTGAAGACAATAGCGTCTGTATTGCCCTAGTTACACAATTCTCAACTAAAATTATTTCTGAATTTAGTGCTCCGGTCTCAAGGAAATTTAGTGATGTTAAACAACATTCCAGTGAAATGGGTCAGTTCTTCCATGATGTTCTTCAATTAATGCAAGATACAGCCAAACAATATGAATCACAAGTCATAATTCTAGCTGGTCCAGGGTTTACTCCTGAAAACTTCTATGATTTTATTAAAAATAGAGATCAAATTCTATTCGAGAAAGTTACCAGAGTTCATGTAAGTACTGGCGGCAGAGTTGGTTTAAAGGAAGTGCTTTCCACAAAGCTTCCGGAAAAAATAGCTAGCGAACAACGTGTTGCTTATGAAACCAGATTAATTGACGAAGTACTGAAAAGATTAGGTCAAGATACTGGAACTATTGCCTATGGATTAGATAATGTGAAGAGAGCTCTAGATATGGGGGCAATTGAAACTTTACTTATCAGTGACGATCAAATCAGTATAGAAGATCTTGAAAAAAGAAGAGTCATTGATGAGATGGTTGATACCAATTCACAGAAGCGAGGAAAAACGGTTATTATGTCAATTAATCATGAATCCGGAGAACAACTTTCTAAATTAGGTGGACTAGCGGCTCTTCTCAGATACCAACTACGAGATTGATTTTCTCACAAAGGTTCTAAGTAAGTGATAATACCTTCTGGATAAGGATATTGGTGAATAATTTCAATACTCGAAATGACTTCGATAAACTTTGTCTTTAGCACACTACTTATCCGTTTTGCATCCAGCCAGTTCAAAAATATAGTGTTGGTTTTTTCGTCTATATCATAATCTTCTTCTCTGAAACCATATTCTAAATGAAGTGATTTTATGATCAAATTGATAGAATTAATATTATCTACTATTATTTTAGCTCGAACTATAAGCCCGTCTTCTGTAATATCATCAAAATGTTTAGAATAGTTTTTAGCTCTTCGTAATAATCTGTTTTTAAGCTGTGTTTTATCTTTATATCTTGAAGAACAATAATGAATAGAAGTTGGGGATTTTTTGAATTTTTGTAAAATATCCATTGCTAATTCTTTACTGCCTTTTACTGCCGCACTTATACTATCTTTTGCAATATAATTCATTTTAGCAAGATTTTCAACATTAGCATCTGTTATCTCTAACTCATTTAGGTTAACAAAATCTAGATTGATATCAATTGCGAAATTTATTATTTCAATAATTTTTTGACTTTGATCAGGAATTACAGGAATTTCTATTCCAACACACCAATCAAAAGATTTAGCAATTTTGAGTGACTCTTTTATCTTCTCTGAAAGAACCAAGCGTGGTGGGTGAAATCTTATTTCATCTAATCCTGAACTGATAAGAATCTTCATTTGAACAGAACTAAGAGAATGGGAAGTATAAAGATGACAATGGAAATCTTCTCCAAAATGCTTTTTGAATTCACTTATGTATTCATTAACCCTTTCAAGAGTAACAGCAGGATCACCTCCTGTGATTCCAACTCCTAAAGCTGACATAACCTCTGCTTCTGCAATTGCTTGATTAACCGACGTGATTTGTTGTTCATTTGCAAAAGTAATATCCTGTCTTCTTTCTTTCATTATAGGACAGTAGAAGCAATTTGAATGACATACTCCTGTGACATATAGGACTAATTTTGCGCCCAAAGAACAAAGTTGGCACCCTTTGGTTGGTTTCCCTACAATCTTATTTTCATGCCAATTGGAGATTTTTCTCATCTTAAAAAAGTAAAAATGTCATAATAAAAAGTATCAGTTTTAGTAGAAGTTTACCAATTAATTCTGAAAGAACAGTTTTTTATAACTAAACTATCAACCATAACGAAAGGGTCAATTATGCTTACAACACTCCAAATCGTTCTTTTTGTTCTAATAGGTCTGTTGCTGTTGTCCTATTTAGCCAAAGTCTTGAATTTACAGAAATATGGCATATATATATTACCTGTTGGAATAATATTCAGAACAGAGTTTTTCAATAAAATATTGGAAAAGATGGGAGAAAAAGGAAAAAGATTTTGGAAAATCCTTTATGATATTGGTAAGATATTGACTGCAATTATCACTCTAGGATTACTTGGATTCTTTATAGTGAACCCATTCTTAATTATATTCAATTCACCTGCTGGTTTAGGTTTCCAGCTTTTAATTCCAGGCGTAACTATAGATTTCAAAATGGCTTTGTTGTTTATTTTACCAATATTACTGGTTCTTATTCCTCATGAAATAGCTCATGCAGTCATGGCACATAGAGAAGGAATTAAGGTTAAATCTTCAGGAATTTTTATTGTGCTAGTATTCTTCGGAGGGTTTGTTGAGCTAGTAAGAGAACAAGTTGAAAAAGCTAATCTGAAAAGCAAGATCAGAGTCTTTCTTAATGGATCTGCCATTAATGCAGTTTTTTCAGTCTTTTTTGTAGCATTATACCTTTTGTCACCACTAATAGTATCTATAGGTTACAATGATCCTAGCGGAGCACTAATCACTAATATTTATGATGATTACCCAGCTGATATGGTTGGAATAGTTCGAGGAGATGTTATCACAGCCATTGGAGCTTATAATTCTTCAACACAACAGGTCATCTATTATCAGATAAACAATGTTGAAGACTACCATAGAGCTCTTGCAGAGAATTTAGGAATTGATTTGTTTTTCATAAGCTTACTTGATAAACCTACAAGAGCTCTTATACCAACACCATCCAATCCGTCTTCCAATAAAAATAGCACAGATAGAATCTTCCTTGGTATAAACATTTACAATTATTATCCTCCTAAATCTGGAAAACAATCAATTTGGTTCCCCTATTATTGGAATATTCAAATTTTATATACACTGAACATCAGTATAATGGCAGTGTTTTTGAATACATTGCCCTTATTTTTGACAGATGGGGACAAGATTCTGCAAGCTTATCTCATGAAAAAATATCCTGATAAACCTAAAGGGAAAAAATTGTTAAATGTTGCAAGAATAATTTCTATTTGTTTAATAGCTGCGAATCTCATATTATCAATGGTATTATAGGTGAAAACTATGAAATGCACTCTTTGTGGAGAACAAACAGTCTATGTTCGGCAGTATGATAAGCTAACTCTTTGCATTAGACATTTCAATGAGCAAATGAGAAAACGAGTTCAGAAGACCATTACCCGATATAAGATGTTGGGAAGAAAAGATAGGATTGCCATAGGTGTTTCGGGGGGTAAGGACAGTATAGCCCTTTTAGATATCATGTCTAGAATTGAGAAAGCTTTTCCTGAAAGTCAGCTAGTAGCTATTATTATTGATGAAGGCATAGAAAACTACCGTGATGAAGGTTTACACTTTGCTAAAATGAATGCTGAAAGACTAAATATTGAACATCATGTATTCTCCTTCAAACATGATTTTGGATATGATCTTGATAATATCATCAAGATTTTGGGTGAAAGAGGGAAAGATAGAGAGTATGGTGCTTGTTCATATTGTGGTATTCTAAGAAGAAAAATTCTGAATAAAGCTGCAAAAGAAGTAGAAGCCGATATCTTACTAACCGGGCATAATCTTGAGGATGAAGCTGAGACTGTACTTCTGAATATTATCAGAGGAGATATTCAAAGACTAGTAAGGTTAAATCCAAAACCAAGAAAAATACATCACAGCTTAGTTCCTAGAGCAAAACCTTTTCGCACAACCCCTCAAGCTGAGATAGTCATGTATTGTTATCTAAATGGCTTAGAATATCAGGAAATTCCTTGCCCTTATGCAGTTGAAGCATATAGAGGAGATGTTAGAGATTTTATTTTTAAAACTCAAGAAAAGCAACCCATGTTATCCTTCAACATTGTAAGGGGTTTAGATAAGTTATTGAAAATGGTTAGCGATACTTCAACAAGTAAAAAAATGCAGGATTGTACGAAATGTGGTGAAGCAACAGCTAGTGGTTTATGTAGGGGTTGTTGGTTGAAGGACAAAGTTGAATCCATTAAAGAACTAAAATAATTTTCACCTTTTCTGAAGTATAACAACAAGAAAAAGAAATATAAACTGAATCTTTTTCCGTACTATAGTTACTCAAACTATTGTTTATGAGGAAATCAAAATGAGTGAGACATTAAAAAATCTGGCTAAAGCTTTCATTGGAGAAAGTCAAGCAAGAAATCGATACACCATGTATGCAAAAATTGCACGTAAAGAGGGATATGAACAAATCGCAAATCTACTCCTTATAACAGCTGATAATGAAAGAGAACATGCCAAATGGAACTTCCGTATGATTCAAGAAGTTAAAAAGAAACTAAAATTCGCAGATGAAGCTATTACAGTCGATGCTGAAGCGCCATTGGTTTTAGATAACACCATTGCTAATCTTAAAGCTGCAATTGCTGGGGAACATTATGAGTATGAAATTATGTACCCTGAATTTGCTGATGTTGCTGAGAAGGAAGGTTTTTCAAAAATAGCGGATAGATTAAGAGCTATTGGTGACGCAGAAAAGCATCATGAAGAACGCTACAAGAAGCTTTTAGCAGAAGTTGAAGGTAAAACTGTTTTCAAAAAAGCTGAAAAAGTTACATGGGTTTGTCAGAAATGTGGTCATGTTCATGAAGGAGAACGCCCACCAGACAATTGTCCAAGTTGTAGCCATCCCAGCAAATATTACGAAATTTTATGTGAAACTTATTAGTTTCACTGTTGATTTTTTTATTCTAAAAACATCTTCTGTAAATATGTTGAAAGTTTATTCTGGTGTTTCTTTATCATTAATTGAATCAAGAGTGTCTTGAGCTAGCTGTAATTTCGCAACTCCAGTTTTAATATCCCCAGTAAGGCACAAAGCTCTACCAAGATGAAAAGCTGAATCAAATACAAGGAACTTATTACCAAGTTTCACACTCCCTTTAACGGCTTTTTCACCAAATTCTATTGCTTTAGAAAATGGTTGGAAAATACAATACAGTTGTGTTTTCAATCTATAACAAAAGACTCTATCCTCAGACGTAATAACGCTTCTTTGTTCTATTGAATCTATTTCTTGTTGTGCCTCATAATATCTACCAGTAAGAAACATATTCTCAATTGCTTCAAATTTCTCGTCTGAAACAGTCTTCATTAAGGCACTTCTATGAAATTATAAATCCATTCAAAAAGAGAATAATCATTAATAGGTTTTTCGGGAAAATAATAGACAACTGAGCCGACCATAGCGACCTGTCGTTTGACACCATTTTAGAAGCCGTTTCTTAACCATAAGCTCCACACCGCTTGCTATGGGCACCACATATCAGTCTTAGAGCTGCTTACTTCCGTACCTGGCCCATTTTGACTTCAACCTTTCTAACGATTTCCTCCGAAATCGCCTCCAGTGTACACAGTCTCATAGGGCAGCGCTTCGACGCTATCCGATTAAGGCGTATCAACCTCAACGAAGCCTCAGCAACAGCATTCACCCCAGCATATAGAGCGCTTCTGGTACAAGGACGCCCTAGGTCCCCGGCTAGTCGTTGCTATCGACTCAGTTTCTAGTTAGCAAAAGATGTAAGACTAATTTAAACATTGCTATTTTTGGTTAATTTGCCATTTACTAATTACATAAAGAAGAACTTATGAACAGATACTCTGCTCTAGATTTAATGCCCGAAACAGCTGATGATAATCAATTTACTCAAGAATTTATTCAAACTATTGATGATTTTCTAAAGGGCACCACTAAACTTGCAATTCTAGGTGTAGGCAATGAAGATAATGGAGATGATGCCGTAGGATTGCATGTATTGAAAAATCTTCAAGAAGCAAACTTGCCAGATTGGATAACAAATTTCTATTGTGAAAAAGTTCCTGAGCATTTTCTTGGGAAATTTAGAAAATTAGAGCCAGACAGAATCATTATTTTGGATGCTGCAGATATGAAAGAAATACCAGGAGCAATTGCAATCTTTCCCAAAGAGGCTGTTTCTAGTGGTTTTCATTTTTCTACTCACACATTGTCTTTAACAATGCTTGAAGAGTTTCTCAAACCTGTCGTTCCTGATCTAATTACAATATATGTGGGAATTCAACCAAAGGACCTATATTTTGATACTCCACTATCTAAGGAATGTAAAGATGCGGCTGAGGAATTTGCAGAGTTATTGATAGAAAGAATTAATCTTGCCGATAAAGAGAAAACAAATTAAATTTAGCGTTATTGGTTTGCAGTTTAAGTTAGGTTTTTATTAAGAAAACACAAGGATATAGTATGAGAAAGCAAAGTATTATCATCTTAATGTTTATCACAACTCTCTTTTTCGTAACTTTACCTAATATTAATATAACATATGCAGGATGTGAAACAGATCCTATAGGCGATGTTGCTCAAGCTTATTTTGATATAACAAACATAACCATTTCTAAAGCATCTTTGCAGCTTACTTTAGCTGATGAACCCTATTACAACGATAGTGGTGCTAATAACTGGAGATTTTACAACATCTGGATTGATACTAGTATGCATGATACTAATCCTGATACTGAGACTTGGAGTACTGATGTGTATGAGTATTTAGCACATTTTGATTGCCGTTGGAATGGTGACCAATGGATAAATAATTCATATATTACTGCTTATCGTTATTACCTTACATCTGATGGTAGTGCAAAAGTTACAGGGTCTTTCTATTGGGACAGAAACAATTGGGTAGGAACGGATCCAGATATTGATATTGCAGTTGTTTCAGGGAATGAGATTACCTTTGATATTGATGGGGCAATACATAGAGAACAGCCATTAGGAACAGGATATGTCATCCAAGGAATAGCTAACACATCAAATTTCACTACAGTTGATATCGCCCCTAACAATGGTTGGGTAGATGAATTTGATAACATGTGTGAAATACCACCAACTAATGGATCAGAAACTACTGGAACACCCTACTCAAGTATTGCATTATTAGTTGGCTTAGCATTCTTAGGTTTGATAGGTTCAAGCATCAAAACATATAGAAAGAAATAGGAAATTAAAATCAAATTTCCTTTTTAATATTCTTTCTTCTATATTAATAATCTAATGGCACAAAAAGTATTATAACTGTTTGAAGGTTTGATTTTTTAAAAAAAGGCTATTAAACGAAGATGAGATATTTTGAATCAAGAAGCTTTTAGAGAATATTTATTGAAAAATAATTCCAAGGAAGAACAAGTATCAACTTTTATTGCTAGACTATTAGAGTTACAAGAATTTCTTAAGAAAGATTGTAATAATATTGATTCAATTCCTGAGGGAAAAATAATAGAGTATACAGAGTCTTTAGTAAACAAAAACGAAGATACAATTCTAAATTTGTTAAGAGCTGTAATTAATTATGCAAATTTCTTAAAAAA
>JAUWJS010000066.1 GCA_030607575.1 Candidatus Heimdallarchaeota archaeon
CACACATTAATTTTCTCTTGCTCATTCTTTATCTTTTTAATCGCTTTTTTCAAGTTAGCTCACCATCAAGTGTTTCGACCATTTGATAGGTTTCATTCATTATCCTTTCTCTATCTTCGCTATTCTCAGCACAGACTTTTATTGCGATTCTACTTGGAATAATAGTGCTGAAGATATGGCTCCATTGTCGGTCACCATGAATGATCTTAACACCGTTCAATGTATTTATTCTCATGTTTAGATTATCCTTCTCATAAATCTTCTTTAAGAACAACTCTGGGTTCGAGACAAGTGAATATAATTTCTCTTCGAATATTTCTTTATTACATATATCTCGTTCTTCTACAAACGTAGAAATATACTTGTGTTTCTCATCTCTTGCAAATGAAGATAGAAGCAAGAGGGTTGATATAAAGGGTTCAGATTCATTAGAAATAGTTGGGTGGATGTAATTACCTTGTTCATTAGCACCAAACATTGCTCGGTTAAACTGTATTGTTTTAGCAATCTCTCCAGGAAATTCATTCGAATAGATAACCTCTATTCCATTATCCTTAAGCCATGCTTCAAGAGGCCATAATGTATGAGATAGAACTACTTTCCCTTTCTGTCTTCCAATCAACTTATTCTGGAGAAGAATTGTTACAATTATACAAGGATCTATCACTCTGCCATGTTCGTCAAAGTAAAGAGCTTTTGACCCGCTAGGGTCAAATGCTATACCTAAATCACCATTTGCAGCCACTATTGTCCTAGATAAAATTGATAGTGACACTGGGCTAGGTAAGGATTCAGGTATTCCTTCTGGTTTGAACGCATTTAGTGTAAGTACATTGCATCCTTGCTCTGCTAAAATATTGGGGAAAACTTCTGCAACTGGTCCAAAGGCACAATCTGCTACAACTGAATAATTCTGCTGTTTCAAAATTTCTGTTCCTACAGCTGAACTGATAGCTGCTCGATAGAGATCATTAGCTTGTTTTACAGACAAAATATCAGCTATTTTTTGAGGTTGAGATCTTTGAATTTTTATTTGAGAAACCTTGTTTTTTGAAAAAAGATCAGAAAAAGGAATTTCGACACCTGTTTGATCAAAAATTCTTACATTGATCTTGTTTGAAGTTCGATGTGCAGCTGCTAGATGAATTCCCGCATGAGCACTAAAACGTCTAAGAGCAAATTGAACGACAGGTAGAGAACTGGCATGCAGATCGAAAACAGTTGTGCCTACACTAATCAAACCAGCACTAAATGCTCTACTAATCATTCTAGTATCTTTTCTAAAATCTCTCGCAGAAACAATAACTGCTTCCTCTCCCCCCAGATAACTTCCTAATAACGCTCCGAGTGTAGCAGCTCTTTCTGGAGACAATTCACTAGCTGTCCCAGCAAGCCTGTTTTTACGGATTAAATCAGAAAAATCATGTTCTTCCGCAGTCATTCAATAAAAATATGATCCTATGTTTTTTAAATGTGTTTGAGAAAAAAGATAAGTAAAAGAGAATTTGATTATTTTTTCAATCGCTTTCTTATTCGGAAAATAACCATCATACTTAATGAAAATATAATAGGTACTATGAATAAAAACTCAGTTTTTGTTAGTGTGGGTGTGGGTGTAGGTGAGACAGGTTCTTTTGGATTTAAGGGGAATATATCCACAGAATATCCATAACCTCCAATTTTGTAGGCGTAACTCACTATATTCGACCACCAATTGCCTTCTTGTAGGTAAACATCGTACCATGTGTTGTTAAATCCGTCATCCCATCCTTGAGATTTTAGACCTGTTACATCATTTAGTTGGTTATTTATGAAATAATTATGATGGACCAAGTTATGATCACAACGAGGATCTAGAGATATTCCATATTCGAAATTTTCTCTTAATGTATTGTAAGTAAATTTGCTGTAATCTGTAAACTTAGCTTTAACTCCAAAGAAATTGTAGCTTATATTGTTTGAATATAAATCCACTCTTAAGCAATTGGTCATGAAGATACCATCCATATTATTACTCAGCATTTTTGATTCATGAACATATACGTCATTAACAAATGCGAAATACATTCCCCAATCAGCGAATGCACATGTAGTGTTGTAAATAATCATATCAGAAATAGAGTATGCAAAGAGATTAAGAAAAGTACTTTGCTGAAATATAGAGTTAGATACATTCACGTTTTCATTATATCGTAAATTCAAACCCCAGATATTAAATTCACAGAAATTATTGTCAATACTAACATTGTCACAGTAACTAATCTCTATTCCGTCATCTGAATTATAAGAAATGACGTTATTATTGATTTCCAAAGAACTGACGTAAAGTGCAAAAATACCATCTATACCATATTCGATTCTATTATCTGAGATTGTTATATTATTGCATTCAACAACAACTATACTTGTAATCATATTTGTTAATACAGAACTAAAAATACTGCAGGAATTGGAAAACGCAAAGAGTATTCCTATCTGAGTGTCATTAATAGCTTGATTATGTATTTCTATATTTGAAGAGTTTATAACCAGAATCTCTCCATATTGTACCGCTCCAGATAGAACTATGTTGTGATCATTAAAGAAAAATCCTAAAGGTTTGTCATTTACAGTGTTATTTTCAACGATATAAGTAGCTAGCATTTCTACATCTGCATTCTCAATGACTAATCCATCGCTATAAAATACATTGTTGCTTATTGTCATATTGGGAGAGTTGTAGAAGTTCAAACCGTTTGAATTATTGTTGAATGTGTTGGAATCGATTATCATCTTGTTTGAATTAAAAACATCGATTCCATTACCTAGGTTTGTATCAAAGATGTTATTATAAAATGTACAATTTGAACTCTCATAAGTGTAGATTCCGAAAAGCGTTCTAACAAAGTATTGATTTTCAATAAAAACATTTGAACAGTTAAATAGGAAAATTTGCCCGTACTCTGTATCTGTTAGATGAAGAGATTCAACGTTTTTGAAATATCCTAATTTTTGGTTATTTACTATATTTCCAAGAAATTCATAAAGCAAGTATAGCTCTAGGCTTTCTTCATAAATTCTCACACCATTATTTTCAAAGGTGTTGTTATAAACAAAAGAACCATTAGCAAAGAGAAAGTCCATCCCAAAGTAAGCGTTGTTAATGATAGAATTATTCGCAAATACGCTACCTTGTATTTCTTGTCTATTATACATTCCACTGAAAAGATTAGATTCACAAGTATTATTAAATATTAAACTATCAGTAGAGAATCGTACTTCAATTCCATATTGATTACCATTACAATAATTATTTTCTGCAGTGAGTCCTTCAGATTCTAGAATAAGAATGCCTGCATTTCCATTATTTTCACAAATATTATTGCTTACATTCCCGATGCCACTTTTAGCTTTTTGAATAAGAATTCCAGTATAGAGAGAATTTCTAATTACACAGTTCTGAACAATAAAATATTTTGTTACACTGCTGATAAATATTCCATGTCCTACAGAATCTTGAATAAGATAATCTTCTATTCGATATGGATTATCAATCGATCCATTTCCAGGCAATCCCAAAGTTATAAAATCTGCGTCAGAGTAGATATTAATTGAGTAAGAAGTTGTTAGCAATGAAATATGGTTTGACAAATTATCCTCAGTTTCTAGAAGAACATCGCTTGGAATTACAGCTGATTGATTGAAAATTATACTAACAATTAGAAGTGAAAATAGAACAATAAATTTAATCATGAATCTTTTCTTCATCTTGCTACACTTCCTAATTACCTTGTTTAAAGTTCAACCACTTATATATATGTCTAAACGCGAATTTTCAGGTAGTTCACTTAAACATATTCCAAAAGTCTAATTTTGCAATAAGTGAAGTGAAATACTTCTTTTTTGAAATCAGCACCAAGACAAACAAGATTACTGAGCAGATGGCAGAAAATAGACAAAATTCACAGAAGAATTTAATTTTAAAAATCTCTATTGAAGTTAGATAGATGGAAAAGCCTAATCCCCATAAACTCGCAACAGGGAGGAAGAAACTTAACCAATATTCATTGTTGCTGAACAATGCTAGAAATAATAAAGTAATGAAGATCAGATAAAAAATTACTCCCCAGAGACTTACATGAACACCCAAGAATTTTGCATAAGGGCTAGAATTTACTGTCTCACACTGAAAAATACCTTGATTAATTAAGCACTTAAAATTTCCTGAAAGTTCCATGTACAAAAGATAGAGTGCATCAAGAAAAGCGAGTAAAGAAACCACTATAGAGGCTTGTAAAGGTGTTTTAACAAGTTTGTTTTCTTCCATTCGCCTTACTGTGAAGGACAAATTATATAAAGGATGTCAACTTATGTAGTTATTGATAATAAAATAGTTGAAAGGGGTTCAAATTGCCGTTAAAAGAGATTGAGTGCCACGATTGTGGGACCAAAATAAAGAAAAGAATAGGGGAAGCGATAAATTTGTCTGAAAATCCTAAGAGCATCAAAGATGTCATCGAAGGCAAGGTAAATTTTTCATATTGTCCAAAATGCAAAACAAAAATAGAGCATAAGACACATGTCTTACTTACGTATATGGATCCACCTAGATGGATTTGGTTAGTATCTAAAAAACATCAAAATCCTCAGTATAAAGAAGAATTTTTCACCTCAGTTTTACCGCCTAGTTCAACTCAATTCATTGAACAAGATATGATTTTTGTTGAGTTTGGTGAACCTTGTGAGTGTTTGAAGTATGTTCTAGATAATAAACAACCTCAATCTAGTGAGGATTGGTTAAATCTTGGTAAACTTCATACGGGTGAAGAAGCTATAAATTGTTACAAAAATGCTCTAAAGATAAATAAAAGTTTATCAGAAGCTAAAACATTGATGAATGCTGAAGTGATTAAACTAAAGAGTTACTCCTTGTGAAAAATGATGTTAGAGTAAACCTTCTATAGATTCATCATTTGCTTGTTTTTCTCTTAATTGAGACAAGACATTTACAGCTCTTCTCATTTCAGGAATGACTATAGATCCACCAACAATAAGAGATACAGCTAATGTTTCTGCTATTTCATCATCGCTGCATCCTTCTTGAACAGCTCTAATTATATGATAGCGAATACAATCCTCACATCTCAGTACTAATGATGTTGAAAGGCCTAATAATTCCTTAAATTTGGTAGACAGAGCACCATCTAGATATGCTCCTGTATCTAAAGCGTAAAATCTGTTAATCTGTTTATTCTGCAAAGCAAAGATTTTTTCATTCATCTCTTCTCTGTGTTTCCTATAATTTTCAAACTCATTCACTGTTATTACCACATTCAAATTCATTAGGAAAAATATAATCTTTGCTATTTGCCTAACCAATAATTAATAAAGCTAACAAGACATTAGCATATATCTCAAAGTTGCAGATAAGGTTGAATCAAATGCCTACTCCAAAAACCCTTAAAGATCTGAAACTTAGCTTAGTTGGTGCACATACAGAATCCCTCAATCGAGCTCTTGAGAAGAGAGGGTATAACAGCAATTTATTACCAACAACTCATTTTCCCAAAAAAAAACAAATTAAGGATTCAGATATTATTCTAGGAGCTTATTTTCAATCTGCATGGCCTTGGTTTGTAATTGGAAAACTTTGTGGAAAAAAAACAATATGTCACTGGGTTGGTTCTGATTCAGTTCTTTCTATTCAAAATTGGAAAAGAAAATTACAAACAAGAATATTCACAAAATTTGTTGATTCACATATTTCAGTATCGACTAGAATAAAGGAAGAACTCGATAAACTTGGAATAGATAGTTCTGTTCTTTTTCATGGTTCAGATATAGAATCAGAAGCTATTTCTATGCCGAAGAAATTGGGTGTTTTAGTTTATTTTATAGCAGGAAGAGAAAAACTCTATGGTGTAGATAGGGTAATCGAAATTTCAAAAGAAGTTCAAGATGTTGATTTTTATTTTGTTGGTCACTTTGATTCTTCAGACTATGAAGAAAAATACAGTCAAAAAAATCTTCATTTTCTAGGATACATCAATATTAGTGAGATTTGGTCAAAAATTAGTGTTATTGTTCGCATGACTGAACATGATGGATTTCCTAAAATTATAGTAGAAGCTTATTCTAAGGGGAGGTATGTAATTCACAATTATCCCTTACCTGGAGTTATTTTATCTAAAACGAATAAAGAAGTTATTAGTGAATTAAAGAAACTGCAAACGATTAAAACAGTAAATACGAAAGGAATCGAATTATTTAATGACCAATTTCGATATGATAAGTTTCTGGAAAAATTTGAGGAAATTTGTTTGAATCTTTTTAACAAATAGACCAATTAGATTTGTTAAAATAGTCAGATAAAATTATTAAGGATGTATCATTTACTTTTTTGATGAGAATATTAATCACAGGTTCAAGAGGCTTTCTCGGTGTCAACTTAGTGAAACAAGTTCAGACAAAAAGACCAGATTGGGAAATTTTTGGATTTGATCTTAAGTCGAGTAAAAATATCAATTATAACTATGAAGCATTGAATTTCAATTCAGATGTTAACTGGAAAAAGAAACTTAAAGCAATCGAACCAGATGTAATATTCCATTTAGTAGGTTTATTTAGAGGTACTAAAGAAGAAATGTATTCTACTAATGTTTCTTCTTTTCAAAGTTTTATCGAGGGATTTCGTGATTCAGAATTAGAGAGCAGATTATTAGTTTTAGGTTCATCTGCACAATATGGAGCGGACATTTCTATTACTAAACCGCTAAAGGAAGATCAACAAACTCAACCACTTAGCTTTTATGGTGAAACAAAGAATAACCAAGAAGAAATTGCTCTAAGTTTCCACGAAAAATATGGTATTGATGTAGTATGTACTAGACCAGGTTCTCTAGTTGGTAAGGGTGTATCAAGTCATTTATTATCAGGATTTCTTACGGAAGAATTCAAGAAGAATGAAAAAACTATCAAGGTTGAAATTTCTAATTCCTCAGATGTTAGGGACTACATTGATGTTAGAGATACTTGTTCGGCATTATTGCTTCTACAAGAAATGACTGGCATAACTGGTGATGTTTTTAATATTTCCGCCAATCAACTTCTCTCAAATTTAGAACTGATAAAAGTCTATGAGAAGATTTCAGAAAAACGGGCTCTCGTAACTTATTCACAACCTGATAAAACTCCCACTAAAATTTGGTTAGATAATTCGAAATTAGCTAAATGTTGCAGTTTTCAACCTAAATTTTCGATAGAAGATTCTGTGAGATGGAATTTAAGCTGAATTTTGAAGGTGTTTCAAAACTTTAAAAAACAACCAAAGCAATTTCAATTACGATGAGTCAATCCTCTAACGTTTTAATAGTTGGTGCTGGAAAAGCAGGATTATTACTTTTGGCTGAATTGAATCAACCAAAATATAAGAAATATCAAGTTGTGGGGTTTATTGATGATGATCCTGAAAAATTAAGCACAAAAATTGAAACTTTATTTGTTTTAGGGAGCACTGAGCAAATTCCTGAAATCGTTGAAAAACTTGAAATTGGATTGTCAATTATAGCAATTCCATCAGCTACAGGAAAAACTATTACTAGAATTGTTGACATAATTCATCAAACATCATCTAGTTTCATGATAGTTCCTCCCATATTTCAGAATTTGAAAATAGACACCATTTCTGCACCAAGAAAAATAAGCGTTGACGATTTGATTCGAGCTCCCATTGAAAATGTTCTTACAGAAGCATCAATGGAAGAGATTGAGAATTATACTATATTGATAACAGGTGCAGCTGGATCAATTGGTTCAGAGATTTGCATTCAATTAGCTGGATGCTCTCCAAAGCAAATCATTGGTTTAGATGTAGCTGAAACACCTCTTTTTGAATTGGCAAATCAGATGAACCAGAATCATAATAAAATCACTTTTATCCCAGCTCTTGCCAATATTAGAGATGAGAAAAGATTAAGCAAAATTATCAGAAAATATAAGCCGAACATCATCTACCATTGTGCAGCTTTCAAACATGTTGGAATGATGGAACAATTCCCTCATGAGTGTGTCAAAAATAACATTCAAGGCTCAATCAACACTATCAAGATAGCTTTAGAAGAAAAAATAGAAAGGCTTGTGTTTGTATCAACTGATAAAGCAGTAAATCCCATTAATGTTATGGGGATTTCAAAAAGAATCATTGAGAAATATGTTCTTGCTCAAAATTCAAAAGATACCAAATTTATGATAGTAAGATTTGGTAATGTCTTAGAAAGCAGTGGAAGCGCAATTCCGATATTCAAAAAACAAATTGAAAATGGTGGACCTGTGCTTCTAACAGATAAAAGAATGGAAAGATTCTTTATGACTATCACTGAAGCAGCTCAGCTAGTTATTCAAGCTTCCATACTTGGTAAAGGAGGAGAGTTATTTGTTTTAGATATGGGTGAACCCTACAAAATGCTAGACATTATTCATAAATTATTCAAAATTTATGATTACGACAAAGATGATATCAAAATTGAAAACATTGGAATTCGTCCTGGTGAAAAACTTACAGAGGAACTCTTTCATGATTTTGAAAAACCTGAATTATCTCAACATAACCGAATTTATATCTGCAATATAGATAATGATGAAATTTCTGAAGATTTCTTGAAGGAAATTGATAGGTTCATTGAAGAAGCAGATCATATGACTAAAGAAGAAATATCAGCAAAAATGTTAGAATTTGTTTAGATTGACTAAAATTTGTTTTGTTTGATGAATAAGATTAAGAATAACTTTGAGATAAGATTTTTGTTAGAAATGGAAATAGATTGGAAAGATGAAATTCTGTACAAAGACCTTGTGATGTGGGGTCCAAGATTAAAACGTGAAGCTCTCTTCTTTCAAGAAATTCTCCAAAACATACAGAAAGAAAATATAAGAATTCTAGATGTATCTTGTGGGACTGGTGACCATTTAGTTATGTTTACTAAATGGGGTTTTACAGGAATAGGAATTGACATCTCAGAGCAGAATATAGAACAAGCAAAAATATTAGCTCAAAGAAACAATTGTACTGACAAAGTAGATTTCATACTTGGTGATATTCTCGAACTAGAAAGTAATATTCCTAATGAGAAATTTGACTTCATTTTCTGTATAGGTAACACTCTATCCATTTTTAATACAACTGAGCGTAGAAACACCTTAAATCAGATGATCAATCTTCTTAGTGAGAAGGGAGTTATACTTATTCAAGTAGTTAATTATTTGGCACATAGAGATGAGGAACATTGGTTCTATAACCCAAGTTTAAAACGAGATTCAAATGGAGCTTTACTCTTTCATGTAAGAATGATGGAATGGAAAAATAAATATGATAAAATAACAATGTATGTTCAAAAAATCAATCAAAATGATTATGAATCAGAAGAATTTGATTTACATAAAAAAAGAACTGAATTCTTTGTTCTATCAAAAAAAGATTTCAAAGAATTTACTTCTGATGAAATAAACTTAAACATTTTTGGAGATTATCAAAAGAATAATTTTAAGGAAAATGAGAGTAATGATCTAGTTATCATTTTACAAAAAGATTAGCTTAATCGTATGGATCAATTACTTCATCAGGAAGAATCACTTTCTTTCCTATAGCACTGAAAATTGGTAGAGCAATGACTCGAAGTTTTTCTGCAATTATTTTCTTCTCTTCTTCAACTTTAGCTTTGAATTCTTCTTCAGAAATTAAACCTCCCTCATACACATTTTGCCATTCATGCTCGATGCATTTTTCTAATTCCTCATGAGCCCATATTCTTGTATTAATGTGAATTGAGGTTTCCAGACCTCCAGAGGAGAATATAGACAAAAGTCTTCTTCCCACATTAGGATTTCCGCCTTGCTTTTCCAGAGCCTTCATATGATTTTTACCTAGCCCTAAATCAGGGTTTTCAATCCATCCCAGATAATCTGGTTCAGCTAAGGCAACAATATATCCTCCTTCTTTAACGACTCTTTTCAATTCCATTAGTACACCGAACGGTTTAGGTTTCCAGAGGAAATAATAATGACAAAATACTATATCAAAAGAATCGTCTCTCATGGAAAGTTTATCAGCTACTTCTCGATAGAATTCAATACCCTTAATTTTCTCTGAAGCATTTGCAATGTTTATGTGATCAGAGTCTATTGCTGTAATTTGAGCCTCTGTTTCTTTGCGCAATTCTTGACTTATTATGCCTTGTCTGCACCCAACTTCGATAACTCTTCGAGCATTTTTCAGACCTACTTTCTCATATATTTTTTTCCTAAACTCCTTTGTATATTCAATCTCTCTTAGGAATTCTTCATAATAATGAAGGGGATGTTCTAGATTAGATCCTTCACTCAGTTTTATCACCTTTAATTTCTACCGTAAGATTACTTTGGAAATAAATAAGCCTTTGCCTTAAACTACAATTATCAAATCGAGTAAACACAATTTATATAATGAAATCAAAACTTTACATCAATTAGGTAATGAGAATGAAGCTAAAACACTTTAGTGAAGCTGAGGAATTGGAAGTAACTGATTATGGATCAACAGAAACAACAATCAGATGGTTAGTTTCTAGAGAGAAAGAAGGAGCACCAAGATTTGCTATGAGACGATTTGAACTCAAACCAGGTGGTCAGATAGGCATACATGGTCATCCTCAAGAGCATGAGATTTATGTTTTAAGCGGTGAAGGGAAAGTATTCACTCACTTTGAAAAACATGAAGTCAAAAAAGATGATGTATTATATGTTCCTCCTGATGAACCTCATGGATATGAAAATACAGGTAAAGAAAATCTTGTCTTTCTATGTATTATTCCGTATCTGGATTGAGAATACCTGAAAAAAATCTATCTTACATTTATAACAGGAATTTTCTAGACCAATGACTCAAATCTTCGTGACAGTTTGGACATTTAGGTATTGTTTCAAGTCATTGTTTATTCAAATTCAACTGAAAGATATAGACTCCTACCAATCTGTAATATCAGCTAGGCAGTTTGGACATTGCGATTTTATTTTCAACCATTTGTTTAAGTGAGATCTATGCGCATACACTCCACAACAAGGTAAGGTAACAATTTCTTTCATTTCAGCAATTCGTACATCTAAATGACAAACTATGCAAATTGGTCTTGGAGAATTACATTTATCGCAATATTCTTCAGTAGGATCAAAGAAATCTTTGCAATTATAGCATCTAAGCTTTTCGACCTTAATTACTTTAATTTCTAAATTAGGGGAACGTATCGCTTTTTCAATAAGAAGAACTGTTGAAATAAGATCATTTGTGACTCTTTCCTTAAAAACAATTAACTCCACATAATCTTCTCTTATAAAGATGGACACAACATCTTTATGAATATCTAAGAATCGATTTACAATAAGATTATCCTTGAAAATCTTTTTCCAAATATTTGGGGATTGAGTGAAAATTCTGTACACTTCACTCATTACTGGTATTTCTATTCCTAACAAGTACATTTCAATATTGCTTTTTTTAGCTCTAATATCTATAGAATACGGTATAGATTCTCTCCAACTAGCTCGAATATTAATATATTTTCTCCCTTCAACTGTTAATCTTATTTTAGAAAAGGAAGAGAGTTTATGCGATTCTTCAATGTTGAAAATATATGCTTCTTCTGCATGCTCATATCTATTTGTGTAAACTTCTTCTACACGTTTTCCAGACAAATTCCAATTAATCGAAAAGTAGCTAAGTATTTCTTTCATACTGAGATTTTTTTTATAGAATTTCTTTCTTACAGTATATTTGTAACGTAGTTGCCTTCTTAATCTTCTATATCTTAAATGGTAAAATAAAGCAAAAAGGACTAGAACAATTACAGCAACAGCTGCAAGTATTACTCCTAAAATGGTTTGATTTAGATCCCACATTAATTATTCCTACCTTTTTCTTAAATTCAAATATTATTCTCAAAGCATAAGTTTCTTTGCCCAATGACTTATGTCTTCATGACAGTTTGGACATTTTTTATTCTTCTTTAACCATGTTAAGATGTGATTTTTGTGAGCATAAATCTGACAACAAGGTAATTGAACAACTTCTTGCTTTTCTGAAGGTTTTAAATCTTGAAAACAAATCAAGCATCTAGGACGAGGAGCAGAACACTTATCGCATTCCTCTTCTAATGGATCAAAAGGATCCTCACAATTGTAGCACTTCAATTGTTCTATGTCATACTCTTTCATATCGATAAAGAGATTCTTAATATTGAAATGTAAGAACTTGATAAAATTTAGAACACTAATAATTCCTGCTTCAGAATAAACTACCGCTTCAAAATAATCTTCTTTTAGATAGAAATATTCTAATTCATTTTGTAAGGACAAAAGGTGATCTACGGATTTATTTATTGCAAGAATGTTCTCCCACATTTCCCCTTTTTCAGTAGAAATAGAATAAACATTAGCTAGTTGAGGAACGCGGATCTCATTTACACCAGATGAAAAAACCTTCTGCTTATTCTTTACTTCCAAATCGGAAGGTATTACTTTAGATAAGGTTGCATAAATCTTAATAGCATTATTCCGATGTTGAATTATTTTAATATCTGAAAAAAGAGAGTATGGATTATCTACAGGAATTTTAATTTGAATTCCATTTAATGCTCTATCGACGTTTGATTCATCAGTTATTCTTAGGCTTCTTTGAATTCTGTTGAAATCAATCTGGAGTTTTTGTTGATAAGCATAAGAGGCTGGTTGTGGTTGTGTATAGCTAACATATGTAGGTCTTCTAGCTCTATCTAATCTCTTTTTTCTGCGTGCTCTCCTTATGGGGATTGCAATCAAAGCTACAACTACAAGTAGAATGAAGTACAGAAAATCAGTATAATCAACCACATTGTCATCTCCTTTTTTTCTATCTGTTAATTATATTTACTCCTTCTTTTATATTCCTATTTTGTTTATCCATCTGCTTAAATCTGCATGACAATTGGGACAACTTGGTTTCTTTCTCAACCAAACAATCATATGATCTTTGTGAGCATAGATTTTACAACAAGGAAGAATTACAACATCAGTGTCAATCTCAGGTTTCAAGTCTTGAAAACACACAATGCATCTAGGTCTAGGACTTCCACATTTAGTACAAACATCTTCAAGAGGATCAAAAGGATCCTGACAGTTATAACAAAGCATTGCTTCTGCTTGGGAAACTTTAATTGAACCAGACAGCTTTTCCATTGAAGGGTTAAGATCTATAACCCAATTTAAGACTTGGAGTATTGCTTTGCTCGAATAAACTATTGCTTCAATATATTGACCTTTTAGAGAGAACTGTTCTAAATATGAGCGAAAAAGTACTAAGTTTTCCTTGAGTAATGTATCTTTGAAAAGACTTTTCCATACATTTGGAGTTGGAGAACTTAACACAAAGGAATTTGCCAACCTAGGAATAACGAATTCATTTCTTTGAAGAGTAAAAGCGCTATCTTTTCTTTGTATATCTAGCGAAAGTAATGAATCACTCTTCAATTTTATGACTAATCGAAGTGCCTTAAAAGAGCTATAGTATTCTATTTTTAATCGTGTAAATACTTCATAGAACTTATGATTAACTGGAACATCATATGTAACACTTTGTTCAAGTTGTTCTATTATATTTTCTGAAGTGAAACCA
>JAUWJS010000073.1 GCA_030607575.1 Candidatus Heimdallarchaeota archaeon
AAAAACAACTACAAACTTTGTTGGAAGATAAGCTTGATGATAGCCTACTGGAGAAATTGCCTTCAGGATATTCGATTATTGGAGATATAGCGATTTTCAGGCATATAGATCAGAAATTAGATGATTTAAAGCAAGATATTGGAAATATTGTGATTGAAAGAGATCCTCAAGTTAATGTTGTAGTTGAACAGTTTTCTACTGAATCGATTTATCGCAAACCCCAGATTATCCATCTTGCAGGAGAGAAGAGAACTATTACTAAACACAAAGAGTATAACACTATTTTCAACATTGATGTTGCTAAAATGACATTTTCTCCTGGCAATAAAGGAGAAAGAGGATTTCTCATAGATTCTGTTCAAGATAATGAAGTAATAGTTGATATGTTCGCTTGCGCTGGAAACCTATCTCTTCCGATTGTCAAGAATAATTCCACAGTCAAATGCTATGGGATAGAGATGAATGTAGAAGCTTACAGTTTCCTTGAGAGAAATATTGAGGAAAACAAAATTAAGGATAGATATTTCCCAATCCTTGGTGACAATAGAGATAAAACTCCCAAAGATATCGCTTCAAGAGTTTTAATGGGTTATTTTGAATGTGATGCCAGTCAGCTCTTTAGAGCTATTAACGCTATTAATAATGAAGGATGGATCCACTACCATATAATTATCCAAAGAGGAAAAATTGAAAATGCTGTAAAAGCCGTTACATCACAAATCAAATCTTTAAAACATGAATTTAGTATAAAAGAAAAGAGACAAATAAAGAAATTTTCACCAAGATTAATTCACTATTGTTTTGATTGCTTTGTTCAGAAATAATCGTTTTAGCTCTTTTGATATTTATTATATCGTTATCACTATTACAATTAAGTCGAAAAAGGTATATATGCCTTTTACTAAATGGTATAGTTAGAGCATAGATCCAACAGTTAAAAAACACAGAACGAAAAATAGAAGCGAACCAAAGGAGCGTATCTAAAATGTCTTCCGATGAGCAAATTCAAGAAATGTTAAAAAAGTGGAGAGCTCAACTTTCAAGAGGTATTCTTGAGTTACTCATCCTCGTTCTTCTACAGAAAGAGAGATATGGGTGGGATATTTTACAGCTGATTCGTTCATTATTACCTCAAACGGATCCTCCATTAGCAGATGGAACAATATATAACATCTTAACTAGGCTAAAAGCGAGAAGTTTGGTTTCAGTTAGAAATGAAATTTTCGATGGAAGAACTAGAAGATATTTTCAATTATCCGAGAAGGGAGAAGTATTTCTTGAAGCAATGTTAAAGGACTGGAATCAAGTTGCTATTTCATTTAGTGAAGCTCAAGAAATAAGCAAAAACTAGTAATTTCGATTCTCTTAATTATGATAATTCTTATTATCTGTAAGATTAGTTTTCTTACGTATGCAGAAATTAGAAAAACCTTCTCCTTTTGATTTGAGACAGATTCAGAGTATAGCTGATTTTCAATTTGGAAAAGGAGCAGGAGATATATTGTTCACAGAAGATACACTGGTTGAAAGATCAAGAGGTACTAACAGAATCAGGTATATCTATAGGAATAATGAAAGAATCTGCTCTTTTCGCGTACGGGATGGATATCTGATTCCCTCTATTCTTGGAGGTGAAATTCTCCATAAAAATAATTTTGGTTTCAAAGTTATTGTGAATGAGGACGCCGAACCGTTTGTAAGAGATGGTAAAACTGTTTTCTCCAAACATGTTGTAGATGTTGATGATGATATTTCTATTAAAGATGAGGTTATTATAACAAATCAGAAGGGAGATTTCCTAGGTATTGGTACAGCAAAAATCCCTGGAAAACTAATTAAAGAAATGAAATCTGGAGTTGCAATAGCTACCAGAAAAGGCATAGGAAAAAAGGAGTAACTTACTATTTGGTTTTTAATCGGACTATAGCTCCTGCTAAGTCTCCATTTTCTTCTTCAAGTGCTTTTCGTGCTTTTTCTTCTGAAACATCTGCTTGAGCCATTACTAATTCAACATCTGAATCAGTGAAATTAACTCCCGCTACTGCACCTTCTCCAGTACCCCTAGGTCTATCTGTTCCTGGTCCTACTATTTGAAATGTATCTGATTCCACCATACCAGGAATAAAGGCTTTCATAACTGTTGGAGTGTAAATCACTGTTTCCTTATCAGCGAAACGTATAATGACCTCTTCAACTCCTTCTAGTTCAATTTGTCTCATCCTTGCTTGCATTCTTTTTGCATCTCGAGGAGACATAGGTCTTCTTCCACTCATTTTAATCACTCTTACCTAATCGTTTGTTTTTTTATATTCTTCTATTTGTTCATCAAACACTTCATCTTTGGGTGCTCTATTTTTCAGAAAAATCCTTCCTACCCAAGCAATGAACAATAATGCTATTGAAATAATAATGAAAACAGTAATAGCTAATCCAAGATAAGCATCAAAAAGTCGGTCTTCCCAGATTATGGGCATTATGATAGTCCAAAATAAAAGAAATCCAACAATTGACAGTGAACCAAAAATCATCACTAAACCAATTATTTTATCGTTCATTGTAATATTCTCCAACAGAAAGAAGAGAGAACAATCTTAAAGACTTTTCCCATTTACATCTCAATATCGATACCTAAGGCCATTTTGATTAAGGCTCGCACCTTATCTTCAGCACCTTCATACTGTGCTTTCTTACCTGGGACCTCAACAATAACTGGATAGGGATTGAGTTTTATTCTCCTTAAAATAGCTTCGTTTGCTTTTGCTACTTCCTCTGTTATAATAAGAATAGCAATTTCAGGATCATCAGATAACGTTCTCAAAAGTGATCCTGCTTTTTCAGGTTCTTCTGTAAATACTTGGGATATTCCAGATAATTTGAAACCCAATGATGTTTCTTCATCACCAATGCTTACTATTTTGTTTCTTATTGGAGAACTCATGTAAATCACTCATTATAGAATTATAAAACTTCAGAGAGAACTACATCAATGGCTTTTTTCTCAACTTGTTTTGCCTTTTCATTGAATTTGTTTTTATTTTCTTCAAATTTATTATTCATTAAGGCAAATTCTTTTTCAACTCTATCTTCAGCATCAGAAAGTATTTCTTCAGCTTCTTCTTTTGCTTGAATTTCCGAATCTCGAACCTTTAATACAGAAGTTTTCTCTGCTTCTAAAATAGCATTTTGTTTGGATGCTTCAGTTTGTTTGATTTTCTCTTCACAATCTCGTTCTGTTTTTCTTATTATTTTTAGAAATTCAACACTCATTGTACCTACCACGATAAATTATCCAGTTAAATAAATACCATAAATTACTCTTTTAAAAGATTCTGTTGCACCTTGTTATCTTGAAAGATATGACGAAAGAGATTTATTCCAACACACAAATAGATGACTAATGAAAAGAAAATATTTTGGTACAAACGGGATAAGAGGTGTAGTGGGTAAATTGATTACTCCCGATTTTGTTTCCAGAATAAGTTCAGCCATTGCTTCGTATATGCTCGATAAGGGTACAATGGTGATTGGTTCTGATTCGAGGTTAAGTAGTCCTTCTCTCAAAGAAATTGTTATTTCCAGTTTCTTAGCACAAGGAATAGAAGTTATAGATTTGGGAATAGTACCAACTCCATTAGTTCAATTTGCGGTCTCCTATTTACAAGCAGATATGGGCTTAGTGGTAACTGCTAGCCACAATCCTCCAGAATTTAATGGTCTCAAGGTAATAGATTCAGACGGAATAGAGATTGACATAGTAAAACAGAAGGGAATAGAAGAAACCTTTGAAGCTGAAACCTATCAAGATGGAAAAACTGAGACGAATAAAAACATAACAAAAATGAATCTAATACCTGAATACATAAACCAAATTGTTGGACTTGTAGATGTTGATTTAATACAAAAAAAGAAACTTACAGCTGTTGTAGATGGAGGAAATGCTGTAGGAAGTTTAGTTACACCTTACGTTTTAAGGAATCTTGGAATAAGAGTTGTTTCTGTTAATTGTCAGCTTGATGGCAAATTCCCAGGAAGAGGTGTAGAACCCGATCCAAGGAAACTTAGAGTGATGGGGTACGCTGCTAATCAAGTTAAAGCTGATTTTTCTGTAGGACATGATGGAGATGCAGACCGAGCAATATTTGGGGATGAAAAGGGAAAAATCTACTTTGGAGATAAATCAATTGCACTTTTTGAAAGTTGGATATTACAAAACTCTGATAACAAGCAATTTGTTACTCCTGTTAGTTCTTCTTTAGCAGTTGTTGATATCGCAGAAAATCTTGGTGGATCAGTTACTTGGACACCTGTTGGATGTATCTATGTAAGCCGAAAAATGATTGCAAATAATTGCATTCTAGGAGGAGAAGAAAATGGAGGATTGTTTTATGCCCCTCATCAAAGTGTTAGGGATGGAATGATGGCAGCGGCTTTGATGGGAAATATTCTAGCTGAATCCCAAAGTACCCTGAGTGATTTAATATCTGAATTACCACAATATTATCAAGCTAAAGAAAAAATCAAATGTTCGAATAATCTGAAAGAGTTAGTAATGGAAGATATCAAAACTAATGTTCAAGCTGATGAAATTATCTCAATTGATGGTGTCAAACTCATATTTTCTGACAGTTGGATTCTGATAAGACCTTCTGGAACAGAGCCTATTTTCAGAATCTTTGTAGAAGCCAAGAGTAAGGAAAAAGTGGAAATTTTATTGCAAGATAGCTTAAAATTGGTTGCTGAAGCAATACAAAAATATCAACAATAAACTTAGAAAGATTATACTGCCAGTTTTGTCGTTTTTTTTGAATAGGGTGATTTTTTCAGTAAAAAGAGAGAGATTTAACAAAACTTAAAAAAAGAAATCATTAAGTTGGGTAGAGAACAGAGAGTATGAATGATGACTACGACTAATACTGAACAAATCGGTTTAATCGATAGAATCTCTGGACCAGTCGTTCAAGCTTCTAATATGTTAGGTTCTAAGCTATATGATGTAGCAAGAGTAGGTGAAGAAAAGCTAGTAGGAGAAATTATTAGACTTACTGGTGATTTAGCAACGATTCAAGTTTATGAAAATACTGAGGGGTTAACTCCTGGTGAACCAGTTCATTTAACAAACGCACCTCTTTCTGTTGAACTTGGACCAGGTTTAATGAGGCAAATTTTTGATGGAATTCAAAGACCATTACCCGTGATTCGAGAAGTCTCTGGTGATTTTATTGCTAGGGGAATTGAAATACCTGGTTTAGATCACAAGAAATTATGGGATTTTGCACCTAATCTAAAAGTAGGAGATAAGGTCGTTGGAGGAGATATTTTGGGTGAAATACCAGAAACTCCAACTGTAGATTTCAAGTTGATGGTTCCTCCGAATATTCAAGGAAAATTAGAATTCATTGCACAAAGAGGAGATTATACTGTAGATGATTTATCAGCAACTGTTGTTACTCCCACAGGTGATAAAGTTGATTTACAATTTTATCACAGATGGCCAGTAAGACAACCAAGACCATATCATCTGAGATTACCTTCCTCTATTCCCTTAATAACTGGACAAAGAATCTTTGATACAATAGCTCCCATAGCTAAAGGTGGAACAGGGGCGATTCCTGGTGGGTTTGGAACAGGTAAAACTGTCAGTCAACACCAACTAGCAAAATGGTCTGATGCTAAAATTGTGGTTTATGTTGGTTGTGGTGAACGAGGAAATGAAATGACTGATGTCCTCAGAGAGTTTCCAAAACTGGTGGATCCATATACAGGAGGACCTTTGATGGATCGTACAGTACTGATTGCTAATACATCCAATATGCCTGTAGCTGCTAGAGAAGCGAGTGTCTATACAGGCATCACACTGGCAGAATTCTTCCGTGACATGGGTTACGATGTAGCAATGATGGCTGACAGCACATCGCGATGGGCAGAAGCTATGAGAGAAATCTCAGGACGTTTAGAAGAAATGCCCGGTGAAGAATCATTTCCAGCATATCTTGCTTCAAGAATCGCTGAATATTATGAAAGAGCAGGCCGTGTTTTAACAATTGGTTCTAAACCAAGAGAAGCAAGTATTACCGTAGTTGGTGCGATTAGTCCTCCTGGTGGAGATTTCAGCGAACCAGTTACACAGAACACACTAAGAATTGTCAAAGTGTTCTGGGCACTTTCAAAAGATTTAGCCAGCCGTAGACATTTCCCTGCAATTGATTACTTACTAAGTTATACTCTTTATTGGGCAGCTTTAGAAGATTATTATTCAGATAATGTTAGTCCTGAATTTCCTGAATTACGTGCAGAGGCTTTAGCACTTCTCCAAAAGGATAAGGAGTTACAAGATATTGTTGCTCTTGTTGGACCTGATGCTTTACCTCCAAGTGAAAAGATCATTCTTGAAACTGCAAGAATGCTCAAGGAGGACTTCTTACAGCAAAATGCATTTCATGAAACAGATAGTTTCTGCAGCTTGGAGAAACAATATCTTATGTTGAAAACAATTCTACGATTTTACGAAAAAGCTCAAGACCTCTACAGACGAGGGGCGATTGTATCAGACATTTTTGAACACGAATTAGTTGTTAGAATTGCAAGAATGAAATACATTGAAAGAAGTGAAATTGAAACAAGCTTAAACGAGTTGATTAAAGAAATAGATGGCTTGACAATTCAAGCCTTTGGTGTGGAGGATTAAAAATGACAGCTCAAGAAAAATATGAAACTAGAGAGTTTAAAACAGTCACAGAAGTTTCAGGACCTTTGATGTTCGTAGATCTACAAGGAATGGGTGGTGTATCTTATGGTGAAATTGCAGAGATTATCACCACAACTGGAGAGAGAAGAAGAGGTCAAGTTCTAGATGTGTCAGAGAATCTCGCAGTTATTCAGTGTTTTGAAGGTACTTCCGGTCTTGAAACAAAAGACACCGTGTGTAGATTTCTTGGAGAAACCATGAAATTAGGTGTTAGTTCTGAGATGCTTGGTAGAGTATTCAATGGTAGAGGTGAAGCCATAGATGGTGGAGGAGATATAGTACCAGACAAAATTCTAGATATCACTGGATCACCAATAAATCCTTCTGCTAGACAATATCCTAAAGAGTTTATAGAAACAGGCATTAGTACAATTGATACTTTATTGACACTAGTAAGAGGACAAAAACTACCATTATTCAGTGGGAGTGGTCTTCCACATAACATGTTAGCGGCTCAAATTGCTAGACAAGCAAAGGTTCTTGGAACAGAAGAGGATTTTGCAGTTATCTTTTCCGCAATGGGAATCACAGCAGATGAAGCCAGATTCTTCAGAGATGATTTTGAACAGACTGGTGCTTTAGACAAAGTTGTTCTTTTCCTTAATTTAGCAGATGATCCTGCAATTGAACGACTCTTAACACCTCGTCTTGCCTTAACTGCAGCTGAGCATCTTGCATATGATCATGATTATCATGTACTTGTTATTCTCACTGATATAACAGCATATGCAGAATCTCTTCGTGAAGTTGCTGCTGCTCGAAGCGAAGTTCCCAGCAGAAGAGGTTATCCAGGTTATATGTACTCAGATTTCTCAACAATATATGAGAGAGCGGGAAGAATACATGGTAGAAAAGGTTCAATAACCCAAATACCAATTCTAACATTACCAAACTACGATATTACGCATCCTGTACCTGACCTGACAGGTTATATTACTGAAGGACAAGTGTTTGTAGATATAGGATTAAACAGAAAGGGATTATATCCACCAATTAATCCATTGCCTTCACTTTCTAGACTGATGAAAGATACAATTGGACAGGGCTCAACAAGAAGCGACCACCAATATGTTCAAGATCAGTTATATTCACTTTATGCTACAGGTAAAGATTTGAGAGATCTTGTTGCTGTAGTTGGAGATGAATCGCTTTCAGATATTGATAAGAAGACTCTCGAATTTGCAGATCTTTTTGAGCAAAAATTCATCAATCAAGACTACCATGAGGACAGATCAATTTTCAAATCGTTAGATATTGGTTGGGAATTATTAGGAACTTTTGATGATCCATACAGAGTGTTAAAACGTATTCCATCTGAAATTATTGATAAATTCCATCCTGCTAAAAGGGATAAGAACGTAGACTTCAATACTGTAAACATATAATTCTTTTTTCCTTTTCTTTCTTTTATTCTAACACTACACAATCGTAGTCATTTATTTTCAGCCATTTTTTCACTTTCAAAAAATTGTCAGTTTTGTCAATGGAAATAGAAAAAGTCACATCGTCTTCAAATCCTAACTCTATTAAATATTTACCATTAGGTGAATTTATGAGTAATTTTTCAAGAGTACTCTCTTCCTTTAGCACATCTACAGTTTTATTCTAGAAATCATCTTGAATAACAATTGGAAATTCAGTTAGTTCTGATATTCTTCTAGCGATTAAAACACTAGTAATCCAGTCTTCCAAAACATATTCTCTGGGATCTCCATGATGACCAGCAGGAATTATTATTACGTTCTTTTTTTCCTTTGCTGCTAATTTGCTTACTTTTTCAGAAATACTTGTGAGATTTACCAAAGCACCGAGGAAAACATACTTCTTAGTCTTAAGCAATATTAGTGTTTTTGCGCCATTACTTGAAGTAAAAACTACATTTCTATTTGCTAAGTTTTTCTCATATAGAATAGAAGGACTATTTCCATAATCAAACCCTTTAATCTTCAAACCTTTTTCTTCACCTATCAATAAACAGTCTTGACATAATTGCTTTTGTAAGATTCTTGCTTCCTCTTGATTTTTAACAATAAAGATATTTTCTACTCCAGATTCAGCTAAAACTGCTAGGGTTGATGTAGCTCTAAACGTGTCAATTACCAGAAAAATATTCTTCTTTATCAAAATCAGATAAGCGAAGTGAATTGGGTCTTATTGTTAGAATTTTCATCCGAATCAACCATTAATTGTTAATCACATATTTTTCGTTTGAAACTCTCCTATAGTATTCATCTTTCATAATTTTTTTAACTTGGTTTTTTTAGATATAAATTTGAAGGAAAATATGAATGGTCGGGTGGTCTAGCTTGGTAAGATTTTTGCTTCGGGAGCAAAGGATCCTGGGTTCAAATCCCAGTCCGACCACCATTTCTTCTTAACTAATATCTATGCATTTTTTGTATTTTCCTCTGGTATAGGTGAGCATATCGGGGTATCCCTTTTCTTTCCATTCTTCATCCAAATGAACTGCTACTACTTCTCCTATGAACAAATCATGAGTACCAAGGTCAATAACTTGATGAAGTTTACATTCCATACTCACTGGACATTCAACTATGTAAGGTGTTTTAATTTCAACACTATTACCTTTGGTGAAATCACATTCCTTCCACTTATCAAAGTCTCTACCAGATTTTGTTCCACAGAATTCTACCTTAACAAGCATTTTTGCTGTTGGAATATTAAGTACAAATTCCTTAGATTTTTTTATTAAATCATAAGAAAATCTTGCTTTTCTAATTGCTATGGAAACATAAGGAGGATTAGAACTGCTTGTTCCACCCCAAGATAAAGTAATAATAGATTCTTTCTCTTTATGTTTCACTGATACTAGCATTACTGGATTTGGATAAAGAGCTGAGTTTGGACTTTCTTGTAGCTTTTTCATATATATCAGTTTATTTGAAGATTAATAAGAAATAAACTTTTCTTGATACTTTCATGCTTCGCCTAATTTTTCAGTTGATTTCATCAGAGCACTTATGTTTGAAGGTGTGAAGAAACCATCAAAATCACCAAAACGCTGGATATATTCAATGATATGATTAGCTGTTTCGGTAGGTAATGTGAATATTTGTTTAATTCCCTCTTCTTTGCTCCCAATTATATCCTCTGTAGTGAATTTTACCCCTTTGTTCTTTTGAATTTCTACTACTTTTTCTATGTCACGTACTAAATATGCAAGATGATGTATTCTTCCTCCATATTTCTTTACATAGTTTTCAACTATAGAATCTTCAGCTAAACCTTCACTTATAACTATTACAGGCAACGTATCATGAAGCTTAAGTGTGCTTGTTGTAGCCCTCATTGAAATAACTTTGAAAGTTTTATACTCCTTATAGGGGACTAAGTCTGCAATTTCTTTCATTGCTTTTTCTCTTTGTCCCATTTTAACTCGATAAGCAACATGATCCAATTTAATTACTAGGTCATCTAAACCAGCATTCTTAACCTCGTCTTTTGCTCTTTTTAAATCAGAAATATTAGAAATCATAATGGAAACACCCTTTATTCTTGTTAAAATGAAAATAGCATCAAATAAACTTTATTGATTATTCAAAATAATATGGATTACAAATTTATATTCTCAAAACTAATCTAGTAGTAGATTATGATGAATCTTGAAGAGGTATTGAATGAATTAAAATCTCAAAGTAATCCAACCAATGTAGAAGGAATGATAAGGTTTGGTATAAATCCGGATAAGGTTTTTGGAGTAAGAATACCAATTCTACGTAAAATGGCAAAGAAAATTAAAAAGAATCACAAGCTTGCTCAACAATTATGGGATTTGGGGTATAGAGAGACTATGATTCTGGGGGCGATGATTGATAATCCTTCACAAGTAACACAAACTCAAATGGAAGAATGGGTTTCTTCTCCGTATTTCACATATTGGGAAATTGTTGATCAGACTTGTATGAATCTTTTCTATCTGACAGATTATGCATACATAAAAGCTACTGAGTGGAGTAGTAGAAAGGAAGAATTTGTAAAAAGAGCAGCATTTGCATTAATCGCTGTTCTTGCTTGGAAAGATAAAGAAGCAGATGATAAGAAATTGTTACAGTTCTTTCCTTTTATTGAGAATGAATCAATTGATGACAGAAACAATGTAAAAAAAGCAGTAAACTGGGCTTTGAGACAAATTGGAAAGAGAAACTTAATTCTAAACAAAAAAGCTATTGAATTAGCAAAGGAGATTCAGAAGAAAGATTCGAAAAGTGCAAAATGGATTGCTAGAGATGCTATAAAGGAATTAGAAAGTGATTCAATTCAGTCGAGATTTAGTTAAAATGAAATGAATGAATTATGTTTCTCCTTTCATTATTTTTCTAGTTTTGTCTCTTATTTCTTTCATTTCAGTAATCTTTTCAGTTAACACTTGTTTTAGCTGCTCATTATCAAAAGATTCTAATCTTCCTTCACAATGCTCACACTCAAAATTGTTATCCATTGCTTCTTGAAAAGTAACTCTCGGGCATTCAGGATTGTTGCATGTAAAAAACATATTTCCTTCTTCGTAAGCCAATCTTTCTAATAGTTTCTCCATAACTTCTTGCTGCTTTCTATCAACAAACATGTCAATCCTTTCAGGATGTAAAGTCCAGAAGTAAACAAACCACCCAGTAGACTTATCTCTAATCCTTCTAAAAGTTGCAAGTTGGAGATCATACAATTTATAGAGAGATTTTCTCACCTGGTTTAGACGCATATCAAGTTTTTCAGAAATCTCCTCATCTGTAGTTTCTTGATCTGCGTTTAGCAGAACTAAAGTAACCTTTCTTACCTCTTCTCCTGCAATATCATCAACAACTTCTATGAGGGTTTGTCTTTGTCGCTCTGAAATATTTATGTTTGACGCCACTTTAACAGAATTGACATCTGCATCCTCATCAAAATTATCAACTGTTTCCCTAGACATGGACAACCTCACACATAATAAATTATGATAGTATTTAACAAAATATTATGTATTTAAGCCTTCTTTAATTTTCTCTTATGGGGGTAAACATTTTTAACATAAAAAAGAATAATTTTGAATTCTTCATGTGATGCAATGCTACATGAATGTAAAAGAATAAATAAAGATGAAGAGAGAGTATTTTGATGAGTATAGTAAAGCAAAAAACAGATCAAGCAGTCAAAATTTTAAACGAATTAAGCATAGATTTGTGGTTGACATATGTTAGAAAAACATCAGAAATTCATGATCCTGCATTATATTTTCTGTTAGAAGATTCTTGGTTGACTTGGCAATCAGCTATTATTATTAGTAAAAGTGGTCAAAAAATTGTCATTTGTGGAAGATATGATGCTTCAAATATAGAAGCGTCAGGAATTTATGATAAAGTTATAAGTTATGATCAAAGCATAAAGGAAGAACTACTTGCAGTTTTAAATGAACTTAAACCAAAAAACATAGCCATTAATTATTCTTCTGACAATATTGCAGCCGATGGATTAACACATGGTATGTGGCTTAGATTAAATAAAATGCTAGAAGGTACAGAATATCTTAACAGACTAATTTCTTCAGAGAATCTTCTTGCAGCATTAAGGGGGAGAAAAACAGAACTAGAACTAGAAAAAATAAGAAAAGCTGTTGATTTTAGTGAACTAGGGCACAAAAAAGTTAGTGAGACTGCAAAAATAGGTATGTCTGAGGAAGAAATAGAAGAAATGCTCTTGGAATTTACCAAAGAAAATAATCTAACTGTTTCTTACCCTCCTTTAGTCCACGTTGGTCCATCTACATCAATAGGTCATGGAAAAGCATCTCCCGATATTAAAATCAAGAAAGGGGATTTAATTAATGTTGATTACGGTGTCTTTTATGAGGGATACGCATCAGACCTCCAAAGAATGAACTATGTATTACAAGATGGTGAGGATATACCTACAACAGAAGTCAGAAGAGCTTTTGAAACAGTTATCAAGGCAATTAATGCTGGAGCAGAAAAACTAAAACCAGGTATTCAAGGTTGGGAAGTAGATTATGTTGCGCGAAAAGTGGTTACTGATGCAGGATACCAAGAATTCATGCATGCACTTGGACATCAGATTGGAAGAAATGTGCATGACTCGGGATGTCTTCTTGGTCCTAAGTGGGAAAAATATGGTCAATCTGTCATGTATGAAGTTGAAGAGAATCAGGCATTTACTTTAGAACTACATGTTTACGTTGAAAATCATGGTTACTGTAGCGTTGAAGAGGATGTTATAGTAACAAAAGATGGCTGTGAGTTTCTTTCTGATAGACAATTAGAACTATCATTACTAAAGCTATAAGTCAGAATTAATATAAGTGCTTAATATTGCTAAAGAATAATGAAGATTGCTTTCCGAAAGACTATCCTTGTTCTTGTAATATTTTTCTTTTTGTTTTCTAGTGAATCACAGGTTTACTCCTTAGATACTGAAGATTTCGATAATCCAATTGAAACCTATGCAATTCTTTTTGATCAATTTGCAGTTGAAGTAAACGGTAC
>JAUWJS010000023.1 GCA_030607575.1 Candidatus Heimdallarchaeota archaeon
CCTTCTCTAGACATTGCATAAGCTGCTGGAACACCTACACTACCAGCACCAATAATTATGACATCGTATCTCTTAGTCATTTTACTCTTCCTCCTCCTGAAATCCGGTGAAATATTTCAAAGGTACTTCAATGAATAGAGGTCTTTGCACAAACGGGGTTATTTCATCATAAGAGATTCCTTCTTCTCGGAACAGCTTTTCTATTAGTTTTGAACAAGTTTTTGCTCCACAAGCACCCATTCCAACTTTTGATTTAGCTTTCAGCTCATTTGCATCAGTTATGCCCATTCTGATTAAAGTTCTGATTTCTCCAGCGGTTATTCTTTCACATCTACAGATTATTGCTTCATCCGGGATTATATCTTGATATTGCTCTATTTCCTTAAGTTCATAGGTTTTAGGAATTTTGAATGACACTGCTTCCAAAGCAACTTCTTTGGGTAATTTTACTGTAACGAGTTGAGTCTTAGAATATTTCTTCAAAATTCTAACCTTTTCAACTTCATGGATTCCCAGCTCCTCTCCATTTTCATTAACCACCATAAGTTTATCTCCCTCCTCTACTAGTTCAACAAAGATTTCTGTTGGAATTGTTACTTTAGGATAATTTGAATCTTCTCTATAATCTAGAAGAGTAACTGCTAAGCCCGGACATACTGCAACACATTGAGCACAGCCTATGCATTCAACTTCTTGTTCTTTTTGAAATTCAGGTAAACCTAATATTCCACCCTCAGGAATAACAATGAGTTCTTTGGGACAAACTGAAGTACAGGGATTACAAGGTATTTCTTGATTACAATGAAAAACAGGATAAATTCCTTCTTCTCTAATAGGTTTCTCTATTTTTACAACTGGACCTGGATGACTTTTTAGAATCTCAGCTTTTTCTACCCATTCAGTTGGTACATCTTCTTTGGTAAGACCAAGGGATTGTCCTATTTTCATACCCGTAATTTTACCACTGAACATTGCAGAGGAGGCTTCAGCAATTTCTAGAGCATCTCCTGCTGCCCATACATTCATACCAAACTCCTTTGCTTTCACGTAAAACTCATTTACAGGATCTAAGCCGATTGCGATAAGAACTGTATCAACTTCGAATGTTTTTTCGGTTCCTTTTATCGGTTGAAATTTCTCATCTATTTGTGATATTGTAACAGCTTCAACATGATTTTTTCCATGTGCTGCTGTAACTGTATGTCGAGTATAAATTGGAACATCTAACCTTCGTAGCTTATCTTCATGAACTTTGTATCCCCCACACTTTGGAAGAGCTTCAACTAATCCTACTACTTCAATACTTGCTTGAATAGCATGATATCCAGCAATAATTCCAACATTCCCCCCTCCTATAATGAAAATCTTTTCACTTGATTTAACTAAATCACGGTTCACTAATGTTTGAAAAGCTCCAGCTCCATAAACTCCTGGTAAAGTATTACCTGGAAAAGCAAGCATTTTTTCTCTTGCTCCAGTTGCAACCAAGAGTTTCTTAGGGTTAATATGAACATACTTATCGCCTTTAAGTACTCCAACTAATTTATCTGAAAAAACAGCTATACAAGGACTATCTAACCAAACTTCTATGTTTTCAAACTCTTTTATCTGTTCTTCGAGTATCTTAGCAATATCAATTCCTCGGGTTCCAGCGAATGAATCTTTAACAGACCCAAAAAACTTGTGAGTTTGTAGAAGAAGTTTACCACCAAGTCGATCTTTATCATCAATAAGAATGGTTTTAGATCCAAGTTGAGCCAATGTTAAAGCTGCTTGTAATCCTGCTGGACCAGCTCCTATTATAAGCACATCAGTATCAATAGTAGGAATTGGTTTGAAAACTACCTCTTCATCATCTTCGGGAAGAGGAGGATAATCTTCAATACTCTCAATTTTTTGTCCTTCTTTCAGAGGAGTCATACAAGACTTGAGAGCAATACCATCAACTAAAACTGTACACTGAGCGCATTGACCATTAGCACAAAAAATCCCTAAAGGAGCGTTATCTTCAGGATGTTTTCCAAATATCTGAACTCCGTTGGCAATAAGAGCTGAAGATATCATTTCCCCCTTTTTACCAAAAAACTCTTTGTCATCAAAAGTAAATTTTACAAATACAGATTCTTCTACTTGTAAAACGGGATGATTTTTGATTCTATTTTTTTCACTGGAAGGCATAATTACACCGGATGGAGTTCAAGACAGATTTTTTAGAGTAAATTATAAGTTTTCAGACATGGACTTTATGTATAGCTAATAATAAGACTTTCTCCTACGAATGAAGTATTTATACGTTTCAAGCGTTACTAGTGGTATAGTCACAGCAACTATAATAATCAACCAGTCAAGAAAACCAAGGGGTAGAAATTCAGGGAGGAAGGGAAAGATTTTCCCAGCAAGTATCTGTAATGGTTTGATATACATTAGGAGAATATGCAGAACTGGAATACTGAAAACAAGAATAAAAACTATCCATTTTCTATCTTCTTTGAACGAACGAAAAATGGATTTATTCAATCTTCTTAGACTTAAAACTACGAGACTTTCAGCAATAACTAGTACTGTAACGAACATAGTTCTTGCTTTAGCATGTTCAAGTGTAACTGGAGAAGAAAGCACAGATC
Source organism: Candidatus Heimdallarchaeota archaeon (assembly GCA_030607575.1). Lineage (GTDB taxonomy): Archaea > Asgardarchaeota > Heimdallarchaeia > Heimdallarchaeales > Heimdallarchaeaceae > UBA460. The sequence continues at coordinate 2,625 of JAUWJS010000023.1, forward strand.
CTGGTTCTCCAAAAAGAATGGGTATTATTCCAGTTTGGTTGAAACTTGAAATAGAAAGTAGATTGAAATAACCAAGTAAGTAGACCAATCCACCAGAAAAAGCAAGAGACAAAGCTAAAACAACAAGCGTGAAGACATATCGTTTATTGAAAATTTCTTCATCATCTCTGGGAGGATAATCCATAATCTCAGAGGTAATACTATCAAAGATGAAAGCTAAAGGAGGTATTAAGTGAGCGGTAGAAAAGATGTATACTCGTTGAAAATCATTAACTAAATGGAAACCAGGAATAAAAGAACTAGCGAAATAAATGATGGCTTCAGCAATGTTGAGGGTGATATAAAAGAAAATCATAACACGAATGCGATTAAATAGACCACGACCCTCTCGGATACCAAGAACAGTACTAGTGAAACTGTCATCAGCAATAACAACATCTGAGGCTTGTTTAGCAACTTCTGTACCACAAATTCCCATACAAATACCGACATCGGCATTAGTAAGAGCCAAAGCATCGTTAACGCCGTCCCCACACATTGCTATAATTTTGTTTTTACTTTGATATTTCTCTACTATTACTTGTTTATGTTGTGGTGATACTCTTGCGAAAACTCTTGTTTTGAAGAACTCTTCTTCTGTCAGATTTTTTATTTGATTTCCTTCAACTACTAGTTCTTCTCCTCTTACTATCCCCACTTCTTTTGCTATTGCTTTTGCGGTTATTGGACTATCTCCTGTGATCATTATTGTTGTTATCCCAGCTTGATAGGAATCTTCTACTGCTACCCCTACTCCATATCTTGGTGGGTCTAGCATGCATACAAATCCACTGTATATCAGCTCATTTTCTGCTTCTGCTCGATTGTTAGGTATTATTGTATCCTTATCCATTGGCCGTAAACTTAGAGATATTACTCTATATCCTTGAGCTGCAAACCTACTCACATTTCCCATTATTTTCTCTTTGTCTTCCTTTGTAATTGCTCTATATTTTTCTGGTTTCCCTATGTGAGTGCATAATGGTAAAATTGTTTCACTTGCCCCTTTGCAGAATAGTGTGTACCCTTCTTTGTCTTGAAATGTTTTACTCATTCTTTTCAGTATTGAATCAAAATTAAATTCTGATAAATATCCATACTGTTTTCTTATCTCTTTTTCTACTATTCCTGATTTGTTGAATAGAGCTAAGAATGCACCATCTGTTGGATCTCCTGTTGTTTTCCACGATATTTGGTGATGTGGTTCAAACACTTCCTCTACTATTAAGTGAGCATTGTTGTTCAGCAATCCCCCAACTAGCAGATATTCTAGTGAAGAGTCTTCTGCAAATGGTTTCAATGAATCTGGCAAATGATATTCATCAATTGATTCGGGAAACTCTTCTCCTAGAGGATATATTGCTCCTTTATTGCTATATCCAATACCTGAAACGCCATAAAACTGCTCTGTGTCCCAAATTCTTTGAATTGTCATCTGGTTTGAAGTTATTGTTCCTGTTTTGTCACTACACAGAATGGAGCTTCTTCCTAATGTTTCTACAGCTGATAGATTTCTTATTATTACTCTATCTTTAGCCATTGATAATACACCTGTCAGAAGTATCAATGTTGTTAACAGTGGGATACTAATTGGCATAATTGACATAGATGTTGTAACTGTGATTACAATATCTTCTATGAAAACAACATCACCAAGAGTACCATTGATTGAATGTATAATTGCTTTGTAAATAGCCGAAACCAACAAGAATGCAACAACTGTTAATCCTAACCACTTCGCTAATCTGTTGACTTTGGATCTAATTGGTATCTCATTTGAACCTATTTCTTGCAGTTCAACAGATAATTTTCCTAATTCTGTAAATATACCTGTATTTGCCACTATTGCAATTGCTCTTCCAGCTTCTAGAAATGTTCCGGTGTAAAGCATATTGATTCTTTGTGAAATTGGAGTATCTTCTTCTAGACATTCTTGGGGAGTATTTGTTTTTTCTACTGCTACTGACTCCCCAGTAAGTGCACTCTCGTTTACTAAACAATTGCTTGCATAGATAATTCTTGCATCAGCTGGAATCCTGTCTCCTTGATCCAGCTCAATCAAATCTCCTGGAACTAGTAAATCAGCTGTAATGCTTTCAGGGATTCCATCTCTTATTACTGTAGATGATGGTGCTGATAGCTTATGAAGTGCATCAAGTTTGAATTGAGCTCTTATTTGTTGGAAAATTGTAAATATGATGTTTGCTCCAATAATCAACATCCAAAAACCTATTTGTCCCCAGACATCTGATGATGATTCCTTGAAAACAAAAGCTTTAATCAATCCCAAAATAACCATGATTAATGCAACGATAAGGTAAATATTGATGAGCCAATTAAGAAGTGGAGCAATATAAACTTCCCATATGGATCCTCTTATCTTAGGGATAACGTTGGTTCCATAAAGTTCCAGTCTTTGTTCTACGATTTCATGTTTGAGACCAAACTTTTCATTAGTCTGCAAATCTTCTGTAATCTTCTTTATTGTAGCATTATGAGAACATAGTTCGATTTGGTCATCATAACCTCGTTTCTTTTTCCCCATCGTTTTCAACCGATACGTCAATTACAGATTACAATTAACTACCGAATTTAAAACTTTAATGGGAATATGATGTAATCGCATTCTTTATATTTTGAGTAAAGTTTAATAAAACTATCACAAAATGATTATTATAAGATAATCAAAATCTAAAATGCAAAACGAGAGATTACGATGAGTGAACAACCTTCAGGTCCCCCAACTGGTCCCCCTGGTGGCCCTCCAAGAGGTCCTCCTAGAGGTCCTATGTTTATGAGGGATGAGTATCAAAATTTAATCGATGAATTTACAAAAGATGTTAAAGCTAAATTGAAGAATGATATTGAATGTCTTATATTGGTTGGCAGTGTTGTTACCAAAGAGCATATTGCTGGAGAATCTGACTGTGATTTTCTTATTGTTCTTAAAGAAAAAGCTTCTGGAGATAATCTAGAAAAATCTATGGTTAAGATAAGTGAAGTTGTTGCTAAATATTTAGAAGACCCTCTATATAGTTCTCTCCTAGATGTCGAAGTTTTAACAAATACTGAAATTCCTAAAGACGGTGAAGGAACAGATTATCCCTGGACTAGAGTTTTAGTAGCTCAGATGGGTAAAACTCTGATCGGAAAGAATCCTTTTGAAAAAATCAAAATAAAAGAAGAAGATATTAAATCGTCTGCAAAAGAAATGGCAGCTATGTTTCTTGAACAGATGATGGTAATTCCTAAACTTACTGAAGAGGAAGCTGACGAATATGATAAGCTCTATCTTACAGTAGATGCTATTTTGGGCTGCGGTTGTGCTTATCTTTATTACAATGGTGAAAAAGAATTTTACAGAAGTTCTGCAATCATTTTATTTGAAGATAAATATCGAGACAAGATTAACATTGAACCAATTCAAACTAGTCACCGATTACGACTAGCTGCAAAAACAGTTAACACAGATAAATTTACAGCGAAAGCTACTAAATTCTGTAAAGAAGTAGTAAAGCAACTTTCCTAAGATGGGGATGAAAGATGTCAGGACAAACCAGAATTGACATACTTGTTGAAAGAGTTGAAAGTTCCTTAATTCTAATGACTGGAGAATCTGGAACTGCAAAAGAAAATCTTGCGCAAAAATACATAGAAGATGGTATAACTAATGGTGACACAATTCTAATAGTTCTTTTTGCATCTTCAGCTGCTGATTATATAGAAAAACTCAAATTAGGAATCACAGGGTTAAAAACTCATATTGACACAGGCAGAATTCACTTTATTGATTCCATATCATACCGTTCTGTTCCTGAAAAAAAACCAAAAAATACTTTCTTCTTAGATCATGCAAGTGATCTTTTGACTCTATCAGTTACAATTAACAATCTTGCTGAAAAAACAAAGAAACTACGTATTGTTTTTGATCAACTAGCAATTCTTATGCTTTACAATTCTCCTATGCAGGTTTTGAATTTCTTACAAACATTAGCTGCTCGTATCAGGTTAAGAAATCAATCAGCATTATTATTGCTTGATTCTGGAGTTATTGATGATCAAACAGAAAACACTCTTCATACAATTGTTGATATGGTTGTTGAAACTAAAAGAGAAGAAAACCAAGAAGTAGTACAACAATTAGTAAGAATCAAGTTTGCTCATGGTAATTTTGAACCTAGATGGGTTCAAGTTCTGTAGATTAAAATCTCATTTCTTTTTTGATAATTTTCTTTTAGCTAACGATTTTATTATTTTTCCAAAGATTTTGCTGTTACTCAAAGTTACAATTAATCTGTTTCTAAAACCTGGAACATAAACTGTTCTCTTCTTTGATAATGCTTCTAGAGATTTTTGTGCAACTTCATATGAACTCATCCAGAATTTCTTAGGGACAGATGATCTATCAAATTTCTCGAGTTCTTTTGTATTATGGAAACCAGATTCAGTCATCCCTGGACACAGGGCTTGTATTTTGATGTTTGTATGTTTCAGCTCCTCTTGTAGTGCTTCAGACAAAGTTATCAAGAAAGCTTTAGTTGTTGTATAAGTGACATTACCAAATTTTACAATCAATCCACTTATAGAAGATACATTTATGATTGTCCCAATATTTCTCTCAACCATTTGAGGGAGAACAGCTTTACATAGCTGAAAACTAGCAATATTATGCACATTAATCATATCTATTTGTTTTGTCAAATCACTTTTTATAAAGCTACCTGGAATCCCATATCCAGCATTGTTAACTAGAAAAGAGATATTTTTGGTTTCTCTCAATTTCTCATAAACAGCATCAATTTCTTCAATTTTTGAAAGATCTGCTTTTATCGTTAAAACTGTAATTTCATGCTCCTTTTGTAATTCTACAGCTAATTCTTGAAGTTTATTTTCTCTTCGAGCTATAATAATTAAATTAAATCCCATGACTGCGAATCCACGAGCAAAAGCTTCTCCAATTCCACTTGATGCTCCGGTAATAACAGCAAAAGGTTTCTCTTCTTCATTCATCAGACTTCACTTTTTAAATCGGTAATAACTCAACACAATTACAGTTACACCAAAAAAACTTATACCAATTATGAAAGCTGTTAATACCCATCCTTTTTCTTCCACAGCTTCAGGGTTCAGCAGAGAAAGAATATCATACTCAATCATATTAATATAAGTAAAAATGTTGTTTACACCTAAAAGAGGGGTTAATTTTGCTAACATCGCGTTTGTATCTCTTGCAATCTGGATTATCAGCTTCTCTTCAATCTGAGGTTGCGTGATAATGATAGAAACATTTTCAGTAATCATCGTTTCAACAATTTCCTCTAAGTGTTGAGCTGATGGTTCAGATCCTTCATGTTCTTCAATAACACCCATTCTTTCTACACCTAATATATTCAGAAGGTAGAGAAAAGATGGATGATGTACAACTACTTTCAAGCCAATAGTTCGATTGAAAGGAGTTTCTTGTATACGCACTAATAAATCATCTAGTTCTGCTAGATAGTTATCTCTATTTGATTCATACTCTGTTTGATGAGCTATATCAAGTAAAATAACTTCATCAGTAATGTTTTGAGTGAAAATTTTCGCTAAATTTGGATCCATCCACAGATGAGGATTTGCATTTCCAGTAATGGGATCTACTTCCATCATATCGTCAGTAGCTAGATATAAGACATTCAAACTAGAATAATCACTAGATTCTAAATTAATCCATGATTCAAGTCCAGGCAGTCCAAAAATAATGAAAAGATCAGATTCTAAGATCATTTTTATAGCGCTAGGTAACAATTCAAAAGTATGAGGATCTTCCCCCCCAGTAACTACAGCAGCTGGAACAAACAAATCCTTACCTATTTCGGCTGCCCAGTCTGCAATTACTGATAAACTTGCAACTACTTTGATTTCACCAGTAGGTTCTTCAGAAAAGGAGTAATCTTCTCCTTGTTCAAAGTTTGCTGCAGATATAACAGAAGTTGAAACTAGGAACATAAATAGCGAAGCGAAAGAGAGCACTCTTCTAAGTTTTAGATTCATTCAAGCTACATTACCAAGAACTTATTTATTATTTGTCGTTAAACCACAATGAACAAATAGTTAGAAAGAAAAAGTTATTTCATGTCAGTTGCGAGTACATTTATTGACTCCTTCAAAGAATCACTTCTTCTCAAAACAATTGCTACACTTGTAGTTCTAGGAGGACTGATAACTGTAGTTATAGTGTTTATTGACAATTTTCTTATTAGAGCTTTAGGAACGGCGTTAATCATAGGAGTCCTAGGAGGAGTAATAGGCGTATTTGTGCTTCTAAAAGGAATGGTTTTCCTTGGGGAAGCAATAGCTCATTCAGCTTTTGCAGGAGCTGCATTAGGAATTCTTCTAGGAATTGATCCGCTTATTACAATCATTGCATTTGGTTTAATTGCTTCGATGGGTGTAGGTTATGTAAATGAAAAGAATATAATGAAAAGTGATGTGATAATTGGAATAGTATTTACAAGTTTTATGGCATTAGCAATTCTGTTTATTGGCCTCATGCCCTTTTACTCAACAGATGTAAGATCTATACTGTTTGGAAATATTTTCCTTGTTTCCATAGAAAATCTGATTATCTTATTCTTTGTCGCAGTTTCAGTTCTGCTAATAATTTTTGGCATAAAGAAAGAATTGTATTTCATGACCTTTAACCAAGAAATGGCAGCTATCATTGGTATTCCAGTAAGATTTCTTAATTATCTATTTCTTGCTTTAATGGCTATCACAATCGATATTTCTCTAAAAGCTGTTGGAGCAATTTTAGTTTTTGCTATGATAATCACACCTGCTGCAGCTGCATATCAATGGACTTTCAAGCTAAAGAAAATGCTTGTTTTAGGAAGCCTTTTTGGTGTGTTATCTGGATTTCTAGGAGTAGCTATTTCCTATTTATGGGATTTGCCGTCAGGTTCAACTATTGTTGGAATGGCAACATTAATTTTCATAGTTTCTTTTGCTCTCTCACCAAAACGAAGAAAATCAGGAACAGGACATGTTGTAGCTGACTGTGATTATTGCTCAAAAACAATTTTAGGAAAACAATACTGTTTAGAGGATAATTGTTTAGCAAAAGATATACCTCACAAACATGATGAAAAGGGATTGCTTATCTACAAAACCGATTTAGATAAGAAGAAAACTCCCACAAAACATGAACATGATTTTGGAGGGGAGGAGAAATGAGCTCTAAAGCTTCACAAGATGTTGTTATTTGTTTAAAGGATGTCAATGTAGTATACGGTAACTTGGCAGCTTTATATGAAGTAAATGTTGACATTTACAAAGGAGATTTTCTAGGTATCTGTGGACCTAATGGGTCAGGAAAAACTACTCTGTTAAAAACAATTATGGGACTATTGAAACCTCTTACTGGTCAAGTAGCTTTGTTTGGTAACAAAGTTGAGGATAAAATCCCTAAAGAAACTAAATTTAAGTTTGGTTATGTCCCACAGATATCAGACATTGATCGTAACTTCCCAGCTTTAGTTAAAGATGTTGTTGAGATGGGAAGATATGCAAAAGCAGGTATTGGTAAGTCTTTAACAAAAGAAGACAAGCAAAAAGCTCTTGATGCATTGAAACTTGTCGAGATGGATCACATGCTAGAGCGTCCCATTGGTCATTTAAGTGGAGGACAACAACAACGGGTTTTAATTGCTCAAGCTCTAGCTGCTGAAGCTGAAGTATTGCTTTTAGATGAATTTACAAGTGCTCTTGATTTCAAAATGACTGAGGAAGTTATGGAACTGTTAGATTACCTGAATCACACCCATGGAATAACAGTTGTCACCGTTGGTCATAATCTGGGGTTGCTTAGAGCTTATTGCAGTAGGATTATATGCATAGACAGAATTATTGCTTATGATGGAATCCCAAAAGATCCTGAACTAGATGTTGTAATTAATCAGATCTTTCACTAATATAAAATATAATAAACAGAGAAAATAAAAGATAATCCTCAACTGAATGTCGAATAGCTGCTGTCCTTTATACTTTACGTTTCATCAATATATCTATGGTAGAAACTGTTTTTGGTTGTCCATCACTATCTAATACTTCTGAACCAATAGTTACATCTGCAATTTCGACTATATCTGGTAAAAATCTATGCTTTGTGATTTCTGCCACATCGACTGCTTTGGAAATTGATCTACCTCTAGCACGTATTGTACATTCCTCTTCGCCTTTATTGAAGATTGTAACAACTACTAGACAGTAATTCATAGTACCTTTTTTACCTATGTAGATTGCGTTCTTTTTTTCGTCTTTTGACATGAGTTATCACCGCTTTCAAACAGTGGCTAGTGAATAATATATATATGTACTTTTTTAAACCTTTTTTCAATAAGGAGAGATTTTAGGGAGAATCACTTCTTAAAATTTGGTAATCGTTCATATTTGCGCTTTACAAAGGAATCTTCAAATTTTTCATGAAAGTATGATTCAGCATATTCAGCTTTGTATTCGCGTTCCTTTGGAACTATAAGATTTATAGCGTCTTCAACCCTCTCGAGTTCAACTTTCAAACTCTCTTCATTATAGATTTCCCCTTCAGCTTCACAACAAAGAGGATCCCCATGAGATTCAACTGTAATCTTTCTTCCTCTAGAAAACCATACACCATCTATTCCTAAATGGTTTCCAGAAACAGCTTTTACAAGCATGGCTATTCTACTGAATCCCTTCTTTCCATAGACAATTCCGATACCCAAATCGTTATTCTTATCACAAAAAACAGTATTACCTGGAAGCACATGAAAGCCAGTAATATCATCTCCTAAAGCTACAAAGAAGTTTGTTAATTCATCAATTTTTATTGGTTCTTGATCATCTATCGTAACTGTGCAAGGAGTGTTTTTAGTTTTAATTACATACTTCAGAGCAAGATAATTATATTTAATCGCCCCAATTTTCATCCATTTCATTTCATGATGAGCAGCAGCAGCAGCTTTTCCTGAAAATCCTCCATCAGTCATATCAAATGAGTATGTTTCTTTATCTCCTTTACATTTAATTGCAGCGAATTTCTCACTGTGCCCTTCAGCTATGATGGCTAAACTTCCCTCCAAGCTATGTGGGATGGAATGAGTTCTGTGCCAATCGCACATAGATCCTGCAGAGATTATACCCAATGTCACATCTGGGTGATTGACAATTACATCACCCATATTGGTAGCAGTTCCATCACCACCAAAAGCAATTAAAGTTTTATATCCATCATTTATTGCTTTTTGTGCTAATTCCATCTCATGCCTTGGGCCCTCTGTGACAGCATGGTCAAAATTACCAATATACTCTTTAGTCATTTTAAGTGCTTTTTCTAATTTTTTACCCAATCTACCTGTATTCGCATTTGGATTAATAATAACAAAAGGGTCTTTAGTCATATATTTCAGAGGATGTTGACTTCTATATAAAATTAATGCACTTGATTATCTCCTAAGGTCTTGAAGTATGTAAGATTCAGCGCTTTTAATGGATACATTTTAAAGGGGGATTTTGTTAAATGTTATTTGATAATTATGATTTGTCCTCAATGTGGAACTGAAAACGCAGATCACGCTAGTTTCTGCGGAAAATGTGGTAGAGAATTAGAAGTTGCTCCTGCACAACCTGAACAACAAGCTGCTCCTGCACAACCTGTTCAACGTACACGTCCTGATAAACTTGTTAGATGCTCAGATGACAAGCAAATTGGTGGTGTAAGTTCTGGTTTAGCGAGCTATTTCGGCTTAGATGTTGGCTTAGTAAGATTACTAATGATATTAGGTCTAATATTCGGAACTGCTACTTTCTGGGTATATATAGTCCTTTGGGCTGTTTTACCAGAAGAACAATGTGGAACTTAGAAATATCTATTTTTTATCTTTTTTTTCTTGAAAAAAATCTTCTAGTTGAGCACTTTTTGATCTTTTGATAGTTGGAAACACTTGATCCCAAGGTATTTGTTTAGCTTCTAGGTTATTTTCTTTTAGATATTTCAAGACCTTATCTGGAAAATTAGGTGCTACCAGTATTCCTTTAACTGACTTTTTCTCCTTTTCAACAAAATACTCTATGTATCTTTTAAGTTGGTGAGCATCTGCTGGAGAAGCATTTCTTTTCTTAACCTCTACAATTATCTCACCATTTTCCCCCACACCTCTAATATCTACAGGACCAACATCTGTGTTATATTCAGTTCTAATTACTTGAAATCCTGGTTCAATTAAATCTGGATTACCGACCAAATATTTGACTAAATCACTTTCATCTCCATAAATAGTCATTTCTATCTCGTCTTGAGCATGCCATAAAGCAACGAAAGCAATATGTGTGAAATCTATCACAAGAACTTCTTTTGTTTTTACTCGTTCAGTTAACATTTCTAAATATGTTTCTTTTTGAGAAAATCTAATAGGTCCAGCTTGTGGTTTTTGCCAATTCAGAGGTTTCACTCCAGTTGGTCCGTGCATGATTATAGATAAATCTCTCTTGATCACCAATAATCTGTCCCCATCACCTAAAAATGATTTAATTCTTCCATCAAATGATGCAGAACATCTTCCAGAAAGAATAATCATCTTTTCTCCTACAGCGGAATTTAACCTCTTAACAAGATTAGGTAATGAATCTACAGATATTTGTTCAAAATTTGAGTGAAACATGTAGAGACCTCAGAATCTGATTTTATGATTTACTATCTAATAAGGGATTTATTTATGCTATTTCAATTTTTCCAAAAAGCAACGTAAGGTTTTTTATTACATTGTTTATTGAAAAGATTGAGATATAATGGCGGACCCGATAATTATTTATCAGACTATGCTGTATATTCAGATGTCTATTGTAATTGCATGTTTACTCTTTGGATCAATTATGGATTTAATTAAACGTGAAGTCTCAGATATTCCTTGGTTGGTTATGACTATTACAGGAGTTATAACATCTATAGTTCTCATAATCTTTGCAGAGGATAAAGGCAAAGCGGGATCTATGTTTGGTATCAATGTTGGTGTAGGAATTGTTATGGGATTGTTGCTGTACTATACAGGAGTAATGGGTGGTGCTGATGCTAAAGCTGTAATGGCTCTATCTTTCAATACTCCAGTTTATTTCTTTAATTTCGCAATCTTACAAATCCCAATATACAATTGGGTCCCATCCATTTTCAATACTTTCTTCAATTGGTTACTCGCAATGGTAGTTTTTTATCCACTACCACTACTATTCTACAACATTTATCGTAAGGCAAGAGGTAATAATCTATTTGAAAAAACTGAAGGTAATTTTGCAGAAAAGATTCTGATGCTGATTTCAGGTTATCTCACTCCTGTTGAAAAAACTAAAAATAGACAGGATATTGTTTATTCAGAAGTGTTCGATGAAACCAAGGATAAATGGGAGATTAAACACTTCATGCAGGTTGTGGAGATAGAAGAGGAAGAGAAATTCAAGAAAGAAGTAGAAGCTGACATAGAAAAAACTGGAAGAGAGAAAATTTGGGTAAAGGTTCTCCCTCCAGGTATTGTATTTTTATTAATTGGGTATATTATCAATATTCTTATAGGAAATATCTTCTTTCTTATATTCCATTACACTTTAGGATGAAATCTTGTTCTTCAAAAGAATATAAATAGACTTCTTTCCTTTTTTTCTTGATATACATGGAACCAAATGAAATGGCAGAAAAGGTTCTCAATTTGGTTAAGAGTGGAAATCAAGCAGATATTTTGCTTCTCTTTATAGAAAATTACGATAATGAGAGAGATGTACTTACCGCACTTCTTGATGTTCAAAACCAACTCAGAAAATTGGGAGGAGACTGGCCTCCAGTAGGGAAGCAAATTGAAACAATGGATGAAATTATTCAGTTTTCACAAATTGCTATTGGCTATGCTCTGGAAAACAGGGATAAACTAACTGCTGGAAAGCTAAATCACAATGTTGCTTCGTGCTGTTTCCCAAATATGGATGATGGTGTAGATTCGAAATTCATTGAACTAGGTTATCAAGCAGCATTAGCAGACTATAAACTTAGACAAGACATTGGTGAAAAAGTTCCTCTACTCTGGGCTAAGTGGCTTTTAGGAGTGAGTGAATACATTAAAGGAGATGTTGAAGTCTCTATAACTACATTAGAAGATACTGCTAAAATAGCTTTAGAAGAACCAGAAGATAAGGGGTTAGCAGCTTGGGCAGATATGATGAAAGTTAAGTTTCAACTTAAATCTGATTACATTTCGAAAGAAAAAGCCACTAAGAAAATCAATAAAATTGAATCAGTTTTAACTAAGCTTGATGACAAATATGGTTTGAGTACTCTTAAACAATTGAAAGAAATATAAAAAAAGAAAGAGGAGATTAAGAACTGGTTTCTAGTTGTAGTTCGAGTTCGCGATCTACTTTTTCTTTGACATCTCCTATTATATAGTCTAGAACCTCATTATAATCTACTTCAATTCTGAACAATCTCTTAAAAAATGGGAGGAGAGAATTAAGATCTTTCCTCAGTATTCTATATGCTCTTGTTAATGGAATAAGAGGAGAACCATAACCAACAGCATCTTTTAAGGCAAAGTTCTTTGATTGGAGAAAATCTATCACAAAAACCTGATCATTATACCAGAGAAGATTGTGTTCACTGAAATCTCCATGAACATATCTCGTTTGAAACATATCATAAAGTATGTCTACACATTGTTCTAGTATTTCAGATGGATCATCAAAAAAGTTTTTACTTAAATCTCTCAGAAGGGGAGCAGGACCATTTTCATCACCAATAAGTTCCATTGAGTAGCTGAATCCTGCATATTTGAATGGTCGAGGTACAGGAAGTTTAGCTTCGAAAAGATCTAAATTTTTATAATATTCGAGTTTAGCAAATTGTGCAATCACTTCATATGGGGATGTACGATAAGTACTTTGTATAATCCCTCTATGTGTGGTTCTATAAAGTTTGTAACTCTTTACAACAATGTTACGCCCATATTTGTCTATACCCCAACAAACGAATGCTTCTTTTCCTTGACCGATAACCTGTTTTGCTTCTACCAAAAGTCCATTTTCGATAGCCTCTGCTAAAGCTTCTGTTGTAGATATCTCTGTTATTTCATTTGAAGTATCTCTTTTTTCTAAATATTCTCTGTTTATCACTTCTGATACACTTCCTCAAATAAAGGGGGTAAGACAAAACGATAACAAGTGAATGCAATAAAGTAATAATTGTAAAAGCGAAGAGAGAATCTTATAATAACAGCTTAGGTGTCATAGGAACTGCTTCTTTGCAAACAAATGTGATTTTTTGTAAAGTTAAACTTGCAATCATTTTGCTTATGACACCTCCATTTTTCCTATATTAAGTCGAAAAAATGAATTAATAAATATATCGTACTTCGCGGTATCTTCTAAACTAGTCATCATCAAGGATAATTCTTTGCATATATATCTCACAGCCTTGACAAACCAGAAAATCATAAGTTTCTTTCTCCTTATAATAAATTGTGAAAAACATTGGTTTATTGCATTTACCACATTTTATTTCAGATTCCTCTTCCGAAACAAAAATCAGTTCTTTCACATCTACTTTTGGTGTTATATAACGACTCATCTTTATCGACTGTGAAATATTTTTTTTAGATATTATATATTATGTCAACTGACTATTTATTTATTTTCTAATTTCTTCGCTTGCAAACAAATAATATAAATATGGGTTCAGATTCAGAAGAAACGATATGATAGGAGATAGATATAAGATCAAATTCACTCTTCCTGGTAAAGGTGAAGCAGAGGGAGAATTAATTCGCATCAAGGGACCTCACCTAACTGAAATCATTAATCGGAACTTACCTATTACTTCTCGGGGTTTAGTAAGAGATGGAATGTTTGTAATCCCAACAAATGTTCTTTATACTATTGAAAAACCTGCAATTTCTGGAAGAAAAGGGGATATTGTTTACGATTCAAAAGCCAAGGCAATAATAGTACTTCTGGAAGAAAAACGATTTGATTCTAAGATTGCAAACATTGGGACCATAACAAAAGGCCTGAAGATCTTCGTATCATTAACCATGTCCTCAGGAGTAAGAATAGAGAGTATTGAATAGAAGATGTATATCTAATTTCCGAAGAGAAAAGAAGATTTATAAATAGATTATTAGTCTTTAAGTCGAGAGCATAAAATAGGGGAAGACAATGAGCATACGACAAAACGTTGTTAAAACATTTAAAACTGTTAAAGAGGAGTATGGAAAAGTAGATTTTGGAGATAAGCTTTTAGATCTAATCTCTCTTGTTGGAATAGTTCTTTTCTTGGCTGCATTTATTTCTGTCTTTCTAAGTAGAGTATTCAACGCTGTTAATATTGTTTTTATGCTCTATCCTTTAGGTTTAGCTGGAATCGCTTCTTCATTTAGAATGAAGAAAAGAGATAGACCAGAGGATGCTGAAAAATTATTTAAAGAATGGGTTTGGATTTTTGGAACCATCACAGTTATCAGTATAATTGTTATTATATTGGCTTTTGTGTTCGCTTAAACCATTCATATTTTATTTTTCCTCTATCAGCAATTTTTTTATATTAAGTTATACAAGTTTAATCTGATGACTCAAGAAACTTACCGTATTTATTCGAGGGTACTTAAGTTTGGACAACGGATTGGACTTAGAAGATTAATCGAGACACTAGTTTTTGGTATAACCATTTTTGCTATCACTTTAGTCTATTTATACGTTATAACCTTCGCCCCAATTGGTTCAACAGGAAAATATATTTTCTTTCCACTAGGGTTATTCTTTGAGTTAGTACTGATTCTTAGTTATATAGAAAATCACTACTTCATTGACATTTTTGGTGAAAATACAAACAAGTTGATGTCAGCTTTATCATTTATCTCATTAGTTGTAATAATTCTTTATGCCAGTATTCCTAGTTTTTATACTTTAGATCCTGCAAAAGTTCATCCACAGAGTATAGCTTTGATAGTCTTGTTCTTTCTGTTGAATGTAATTGAAACGGCGTATTTCTTGTTTTCAGTTCCACGGACTGACAGATCAAATACTTTTGGATTAGAATACCAATTTTCTATCCTTGAAAAAAGTTTAGAGAACAAAAGGTTGGGTGACCTACATATAGATAAAGCTATTACTAAAGGCTTGAATGCTTTAAAACGAAGAGTATCTGAAGAAGGATTTTGGGGAGATTTTAGTCCAACATTCGAAACAGCCTGTGTTTTAGAACTATTTAATAAATTGGGGTATAATGAGGATACTGAATGGATAATAAATACTGAAGAGGGTAAAAAAACAGTAACACTCGGTAAGTCCATCGAAAGTCTAAAAGCTGTTGTTGAAACAGCTGAAACAATTGATAATTCATACGAGCAATTCTTCATTTTATATGCTCTAAGCCTTTTTGATCCAACAATTTTCGATACAAGAAGTGAATTAGTTGATGAGTTCTTTGATTCTATTTTTGAAGAAACAGAATGGGATTTCATCAATAAATTGAATAGATTCACTCCGAATCTTCGTTCTAGAACAACTCCATTGCACATTATAATGAGCAATGTAGGAGATGTAACAGGAAATATAAAATTACTAGATAAGATGGCTAACCTATTCTCTGCTTCAATTGACATAGTGGTCAAGAGAGGTTATGCACGATTTTCCACATCACAAACAGGAAAAACTCCGATAGAAATGTTTGCTAGAATGATGCTATCACTTCAAGATGTTAGAAGAACACCTTCAAGAAGACAACAATTTGTACAAGCTGTTGTAGGTACTCAGTTCATCGAAGGATCTTGGGCAGCTAATATTGGTACAACTGGATATGTGATTCAATCCCTCCTCCACAGCGAAACAGCAGATTCTTTACCATTGAAGAAAGCATCGATTTACTTATCAGCAATTCAAGATAAAGAGGGACTATGGAATGCAAGTATCGAAGAAACAACAATTGCTTTGATGGCACTAATTGGTTTACAAAAAATAGCAGAACAAGAAGTTACAGTTTAAGCTTAAAACTTACCTTTATATTATCTTTTTTTTAATTTCATTCAATGACTAAACTTGAAAAGAATGTCTACATAGCTTGTTCCATGATAAAAGCAAATCAGTTAGACTTTTCTTTACTGGATTTTTTAATAGATTTTGTTGAAGAGCAAGGATATCATCCTTTTGTTCCTGGAAAGATGGAGGATGCTTCATCGAAGGTTGTTTTTGAGAGAGATATGAGTTGGTTAAAGGATTCAACAAAGATAATAGCAGATGTCAATGAACCATCTCATGGAGTAGGGATGGAAATAATGTATGCCTATAAGCATAAAATACCTGTAATATGTTTGTTGAATGAAAAGAACAAACCACTCTCTAGAATGGTAGAAGGAAGTCCAAATACAGTTATTATAGTTTATAATTCCAAAAATGACTTAGAAGAAAAACTCAAGAATTTTAAATTGGATAAAACTAACATACACTTTTGTTCAAAGTGTAATGAAAAGACAATTCATTTGACGAATAACTGCTTAATATGTTGAAAATGGCAGACCCAAGGCGATTTGAACGCCTGCCACAGGATCCAGAGTCCCGTATCCTTCCGCTAGACGATGGGTCTATTTTGTTTGCCGAGTAGAGTAAAATAATAGTAAATTAAAAGTTTTGGTAATCGGTTCAAACCTCAAAAGAGAGTAATTATAAAGGTATAAAAAGTCGTTAAAATAAGGAATGATCAAAATGAAAAGAATTTTGGTAACTGGAAGTAGTAGAGGATTGGGATTGGAGTTTGTAAAACAGCTATTGGAAAAAGGAAATCAAATCATTGCATGTAATAGAAATCCGCTCAAGTATCCAGACCTTTTGGAATTAAAAAATAAATTCGAGGATAAACTAGTTCTCATTGATCTAGATGTCTCAAGTAAAGATTCTATAGATAATGCCTTCACAATGATTTCTAAAGAAGTAGATGGTTTGGACATTCTAATTAATAATGCGGGTATCCGTTTTGGAGGGGAAAAATATTGTGATGAATTAGGAAAACTCTACAAAGAAGATTTCTGTAATATCTTCACTGTAAACACTGTTGCGCCTGTATTAATTGTGGAAAAGTTTTTACCATTAATCAAAAATGGAAGAAATACAGTTATTGTCAATATTTCATCTACTAGTGGGAGTATAGGTAGAAGAAGTCGTAAAGGAGGAGGATACAGCTATGGTGCAAGTAAGGCAGCATTAAACATGATATCAAAGTCCCTTTCTATTGATCTAGAAGAAGATAGCATAACAGTAATTTCAATGCATCCAGGATGGGTAAAAACTTCAATGGAATACACAGAAAATGCTCCTTTAACAACATATGAATCAATTAAAGGGATGAACAAAGTAATAGAAGGTCTGACTATCAAAGATACAGGAAAATTCTTTGATTGGGAAGGAAATGAATTACCCTGGTAACATTATACTTGCTCGAAGAAAGGAAAGGAGTTGGTAGCCCTGAGAAGATTCGAACTTCCGTCTGTAAGCCTAAACCTACAATGCTTGGCCACTACACTACAGGGCTATAATTGTAACTAATTCTCTTCTTTTCAAGTACAGATTTTAAATCCTTCCTTTTGAACCTATATAACATAAATATTTGCTAACAGAAAAGAGATTAGAAAAAGACTTGGTAGTCCCTGGGAGATAAATTCAGGCTCTCCTCTCAAGAGAATGCCTTTTGAACTCCCGGCGCCAGATTCAAAGTCTGGAATGTTTCCAGGCTACACCAAGGGACTAAGTGTGTTGTCAAATTTCTTTGACAAACGTTCATTTCTTGTTTCGATTTTAAATTTTTCTAATGCTCTGCTTATTTCCTAGCCCAAGAATCTCTTAAAGTAATAATTCTATTGAAGACTAAATTCTCTTCTGTAGAATCTACTATATCTATTACAAAGTATCCATTTCTTTCAAATTGGAACCTTGATCCTTGTTCCTTATCTTTCAAGAATGGTTCAACATATGACTTAATTATTTTTATAGAATCAGGATTAAGGTAATCTGTATAGTCTTTTCCTTCTTCGGAATCCATTGGATTTTCCTTTGTATATAAACGATCATATAATCTTAATTCTGCTTCTAGAGCATTATCGGCAGATAGCCAATGAATTGTCCCTTGAACCTTTCTACCATCAGGAGATTCTCCCCCTTTAGTTCCAGGATCATATGTACAATGAATTTCTTTTATCTTCCCAGTTTCTTCATCTTTGATCACTTTTTCACACTTAATGAAATAAGCATACTTTAATCTGACTTCTTTTCCTTTTGAAAGTCTATAGTAATCTTCTGGTGGATTTTCCATGAAATCTTCTTGCTCAATGTATAGATTTTTTGTAAATTTCACGTTCCTTGTTCCCATTTCTTTGTCAGCAGGATGATTTGGAATTTTGAATTCCTCAGTCAAATCATCTGGATAGTTAGTGATTACAAGCTTGAGAGGATTAAGTACACCCATAACTCTGGGGCATCTTTTATCCAAATCTTCACGCAAATAGTGTTCAAAGATGGACATATCTATCAGTTTTTCTCGCTTAGTAATATTTACTCCTAATGAAAAATTACGTATAGCTTCAGGTGTAATTCCTCGTCTTCTCATACCTGCAATTGTTAACATACGTGGGTCATCCCAACCGTTTACGTACCCTTCTTCTACAAGCATACGTAGTCTTCTTTTACTAAGTACCATATAGGAAAGATTCATCTTAGCAAACTCAATTTGTTGTGAGTGGAATATTGGACTTCCATCTTCATTTTCTAACTGATCTATATACCAATCATAAAGTGGTCTATGAACCTCAAATTCCAGAGTACATATAGAATGAGTTATCCCCTCAATTGAATCTTCTAAACCATGAGCCCAATCATACATTGGGTAAATACACCACTTATCAGCTGTATTATGATGACTAGCATGAAGTATTCGATATATTATGGGGTCTCTCATGAGCATATTAGGATGTGCCATATCTATTTTCGCTCTGAGGACTTTTTCCCCATCCTTGAATTCGCCATTTTTCATCCTCTCAAAGAGGTCTAGATTCTCTTCAATTGATCTGTTTCTGTATGGACTATCTTTTCCATGTTCTGTTATTGTTCCCCTCATTTCTCGTAATTCTTCAACACTGGAATCATCCACGTATGCTAACCCTTTCTTGACTAACTGTACTGCGTATTCATATAGCTGGTCAAAGTAATCGGATGCAAATAACAACCTATCTTCATAATCAACACCAAGCCAGAGAACATCTTTAATTATTGATTCAACAAATTCTTCTTCTTCTGTGAGAGGATTAGTGTCATCAAATCGAAGGTTAAATTTTCCTTCGTACTCTACTGAATAATTATAGTTTCTATTAATTGAATAAGCATGACCAATGTGGAGCCAACCATTAGGTTCTGGAGGGAATCGAGTATGTACTTGTCCTCCAAATCTACCAGTTCTATTATGTTCTTCAATGATTTCTCTAATGAAATCAGTATCTTCCTGAATCTCTTCTTCCTTCTCTTGAAGAAGTTCAGGATATTTTTGTTGTGCGATTTGTTGTATTTCTTCAGGCTTTAATGAATTAATATGGTCAATTTTCTTTTCCAATATCTCTTTGATGCTTTTAGCATCTTTTTTCAATTCAGGGTTAGCTTTCATAATAAGACCCATTACAGGACCTACCGCTGCTTCTCCATATTCCAAAGCGTTTTCAATAGCGTATTTTTCGCACAACTTTTCTACTGAAGTCATCGTATGTTTTTTGATGTATAAAGAGTAATAAATCTTTAGTCCATTGAGGAGTGGAATGATATATTCACTTTTGTCATCTTTTCATGATTAATTAGTTCTAAAAATTCAGCGCTACAAGTTTACTTATATTTTTTCCAATAAATTAAGCACGATATTTTCACAAAAGTTTATTTGGATAGAAGTCTTCTTTAGAATTGATAAAAATGAGCAAACTCCCTAATGATGTTTACTGCTTCCACTGTGGATTCAAGTTTGATAAAACTGACCCTGAAGGTTATGAAGCATGTCCTGATTGTGATAAGGGTTTCTCTGACTTAAACGAAGAAGCTCAATATGCAGTAAAGATGGTAATGAAATCTATGATTGAACATTTCAGGTGAGCTAATTCTTACCCGAAGAGAAGAACTTCTAGAAATCCGTAAATATAGTTCAATACGATTAGAATAACAATACCAGCTAGTATAAGTGATGTCATAGCTATTTGTATAATGTATAATTTACTAATTTTTCTATATTGTCTTGCTGAAACAGTTCCTCCCCTGACAAAGGATTGTGATGTCCAGAAAATTAATGCACAGGATGCATATATTGCGATAATGTTCAAAACAAGTAATAACAATGATCCTGAAGCCATTCTAATTGTTGCACCACTTGCAAGTAAAACGCCTACATTGGCTGCTGGAGGGCATAAAGAAGCTGCGACAGCAACACCCACAATAGCAGTATTTTCTCCCCTGACAATGAAAACTCCTGCAGCTAAACCACTAGCTATTGCAACTACGATATCACCTATATTTGGTAAAATCCTAACGGCTATTTGTGTATCAGGATTTGAAGGTGGAACTTGGTTTAAAATTATTGAAGGATCAGAACTATTATAGATTAGGCCCACAATTGCACCAAAACCTATTATGAATGCAATACCTAGTATTTCGGTTACTATTGCTCTCTTTGAATAGATATTCTTGGGTGTCATAGTTCCAATAACCGCTAAAGCAATGGGTCCTAACAAAGGAGCTATAATCATACTTGCAATCACAATTATAACATTATTATAAATAAGTCCAAATGAAGCTAGTGCTCCTGCGAGTAATATCAATCCTAAGTAGGTTGGATTCATTAAAGCTAAACCTTTGATATTTGCAATCATTTCATCGATACTTATCCCACTTC